>CALKHC010000096.1 GCA_938091425.1 uncultured Luminiphilus sp.
GGTGCAGCGGGTCCCTGAAACCGAATCCCAGGGTCGGATCCACACCTCTGCCTGCACCGTGGCAGTGCTACCTGAACTCGAGGAGGTGGATAGTATCGATATTCGGAAGGAGGATCTCCGCGTGGATACCTTCCGGTCCTCTGGGGCGGGTGGCCAGCACGTCAACACCACTGATTCTGCGGTGAGGCTGACCCATCTGCCCACCGGCATTGTTGTTGAGTGCCAAGACGAGCGTTCGCAACATAAGAATCGCGCCAGGGCGATGTCTCTCCTGCAGGCGAAGCTGCTCTCTGCGGAGCAGGAGAGCCAGCGGGCCTCGCAGGCGTCCGAGCGCCGCTCACTGGTGGGTTCAGGAGATCGCTCGGAGCGAATCCGCACTTACAATTTCCCTCAGGGCCGAATTACCGACCATCGAATCAATCTGACCCTGTACAAATTGGATGAGGTCGTCAGCGGCGACTTGGATCCGCTGATTCTCCCGCTCCGGCAAGAGCACCAGGCTGATCTGCTCGCTGCGATGGCAGAGGAATGACGGTTCGCGAGCTGATACAGCAGGCGTGCATCGACCGCGTCGAGGCTGAAATACTGCTCGCTGACATACTCAAAGTAGAGCGTGCCTGGTTATTCGCTCACGGCGAGGAAGCTGTGCAAGAGCCGGCGCTGACCGTTTTCACTAATCATGTTGAGGCCCGGCAAAACGGTGAGCCGTTGGCGTATTTACTGGGGTATCGCGACTTTCGTTCACTGCGGTTGGGGGTCAATCGTGATGTCTTGATTCCGCGTCGGGAGACAGAGCATTTAGTTGAATGGGCCATTGAGTGCATTGATGCGGGCGCGCAGCGGGTGCTCGACTTGGGGACGGGTAGCGGCGCGATTGCTCTGGCCTGCAAATCGGAGCGGCCCGCAGCGGAGTTGACGGCGATCGATTGCAGTGCGCAAGCGCTGGCGTGTGCCAGAGCCAATGCGCAGTCGTTGGGAGTTCAGGTTAAGTGGCTTGAGGGTTGCTGGTTTGAGCACCTCGGCGTCGCCCAATGGGATCTGGTGGTCTCCAACCCACCCTATGTTAGCGCGTCGGATGCGCACCTGGAGCAGGGTGATCTACCCGCTGAGCCAAAAAGTGCGTTGATCGGCGGTCAGACGGGTCTCGAATCGATCGAACACATTGTCGAACACACCCCACACTATTTGGTCCCGGGTGGTTGGCTATTACTTGAGCATGGTTTTGATCAGGCCGATGACGTCGCAGCCCTTATGCAGGATCGAGGCTTTCGGACAATCAGCTCCCGACTGGACTGGTCCGGTCAACCGCGCATGACGGGGGGACAATGGCAGAGTTGAGCGATAGCGAGCTGGCGCGCTACGCACGCCAGTTGATCTTGCCCGAGGTTGACCTGGAAGGGCAGGCGAGGCTGAAGCAGAGCCGTGTCCTGATTGTCGGAGCGGGCGGACTGGGTACCCCGGCGGCGCAGTATCTTGCGGGTGCTGGCGTCGGGTCGATTTGTCTGGTTGATGATGACCGAATAGCGCTGAGTAACCTGCCTCGCCAGTTAGCCTACACCGAGGACGATGTCGGACAGTTTAAGGTGGAAGTGCTCGCGCGACGGCTGAGAGATGCCAACAGAGAAATTGTTGTGGATGCGCAACGCGCGCGATTCAACGACGAAACGGCGTTGCGACTGCTTGAAGGCGTCGATATCGTGTTGGATGCAACCGATTCCCTGCAGGCGCGATTGGACATAGATCAAGCGACATTCGCCGCCAAGCTGCCGTGGGTCATGGGCGCAGCCGTTGGCACATCAGGGCAGTGGGCAGCGTTTGACGCGCAGCGCCGCGAGGGCTGCTATCACTGCCTGATGGGAGAGTCTGACTCATCGCAAAACCGGGGTTGTGCGGAGCTCGGCATTCTTGGGCCGGTGGTCGGTCTGGTGGCACTGCAGCAGAGTTTGTTGGTGATCCGGTATCTGCTGGGAGCAGGACTCCAGATCGGTTGCTTGCAGTTGCTGGATGCTTGGACGGGAGAGACCCGCCAACTCGCGCTCGCTATCCGCGACGACTGCGAGCTCTGTCGAGCGCAGTCTGCGTAGAGATCGATCAGTCCAGTGTTCGCAAAATGCGCCGGACCCGCCAGGTAATGAGTGCCGCAGCGACTGCAATACCCAGAATGGTGGCGTACCAGAAGTCCACTGTGCCGTCGGGTGAGCTATCGCCCCAGTGGATAGCCAGCAGGTAACCCAGCGGCAGCGCCAAGCCCCAGTAAGAGAGCGTTACCACGATGAACGGGAAGCGGGTTTCTTTATAAGCGCGCAGCACGAATGATCCGACGATCTGGACGACGTCGATCATGATGAATAGCGCCGCCAGTCGCAGCAGTCTGAGCGCGAGATCCCGGATGTCCTCGGATTGGGTATACGCCCCGATGATGGCATCTGGAAACAGTAACAAGAGCGACATGGCCAGCAGGCCAATCAGCGTGGAGAGGGCGGCACCGACCCGGAGCGCCATGCGCACGCCGTGCGCATTTCGGGCCCCGATCGCGTGACCCATGCGTGTCGCCATGGCACTGCCAACGCTGATCATGGGAATGTAGAAAATATCCCATACGTTGATGGCAATTTGATGCGCGGCGACTGCCGCGTCGCCGAGTGTGGCGATCAGTAGCGTGATGGCAGAAAAGACGCCCGTCTCCAAAAAGAAGGTCAGCCCCACTGGGAAACCTACCACGAGAATTTCACTGATACGGCTCCAATCAGGCCCCTCCAACCAGCGACTCGGCAGGTAGGGCTGCAGGGAGCGCGCGGTGAGGACATAGAGCAAAATAATGAGCGTGCTGATCCACATCGATGCAGCCGTGGCGAGACCACAGCCTTCGGCGCCCAGTTCGGGTGCACCCCATACACCGAATATCAGCATGTAGTTCAGTGGCACGTTGGCGATAAAGCCCACCACGCTGGCGAAGGCAAAGGGCGCGGTGATGCCCAGACCCTGCGTGTGATAACGAAGTGCCATGAATATGCCTAGGGCGGGGAAGCCAAGACCTACACGACTCACGTAGGCGGTGGTTTTGGCTGCCGTCTCCTCAGGTAGCCCCAGCAATGCGATAAAGATATCGCTGTTCAAGCAGAGCGGAGTCATCACTGCACTGAGCGCCACGGCGACCCACAGGCCCTGCGGGAGAAAGCTTCGGACTCGTTCTATCCGCCCGGCGCCATAGTCCTGCGCCACGATCGCTGAGCAGGCAAACAGCGTGCCCAGTATGATCAGATATAAGGGTAGCCAGATATTGAAACCCACAGCGATGGCGGCAAGATCGACATCGCCGTAATTGCCCGCCATCAGCGTGTCGACCACGCCGGTGCCAATTTGAGCGGTCTGCGCAATAAGCAGTGGCCAGGCGATGCGCCAGAGTGGCCGCAGTTCTGCCAGCGTCTGCGATGCGAACCGGGATAAATCAGCGTTATTCATGTTCGATAGTCAGGGCGTTGCCCAGTCCAAAAGCTAGCGCATTCTAACCCGTTCCCTGTGCTAGACTTCGCGCTCATTTTTTTCGGTCATCGTTGTGCAAGAAAGTGTGCAAGAAATCGCCGCCGCGCAGAGCGAACCGCTTGAGTCCGCCGCCCACCCCGCGCCCACTGAGCACGTGAAGTTTGAGACGTTAGATCTCGATGCGTCTGTGCAGCGGGGCATTGATGCGTTGGGTTTCGAGTTTTGTTCGCCCATACAGGGTCAAATCCTGCCGCATACTCTTGCGGGCAACGATGCCATCGGTAAAGCGCAGACTGGCACCGGCAAAACAGCAGCTTTCCTGATTACCATCTTCAACGATTTGCTCAATAACCCGATCAAGGGTGAGCGGTACCTCGGTGAGCCGCGCGCAGTGATCATCGCGCCGACGCGGGAGCTGGTGATGCAAATCGCCGCTGATGCTATCGAACTGGGCAGGTTTACAGGTTTGAAAACGGTCACTCTCATCGGTGGCGCTGATTACCAGAAGCAGCTGAGCAAAGTGAATCAGGCACCCGTTGATCTCGTTGTTGCGACACCTGGTCGTCTGATCGACTTTATGGAGCGGCGCGACTTAGCATTGGACCGGGTGGAAATTCTGGTCCTCGACGAGGCGGACCGCATGTTGGATATGGGGTTTATTCCTCAGGTGAAGCGCATTGTGCGTGCCACACCCCGGAAGGAAGATCGACAGACTCTGCTGTTTTCAGCAACTTTCACTCAGGACATTATGAATCTGGCTAGGCAGTGGACCTTTGAGCCCATAACGGTAGAAATTGAACCCGAGCGGGTGGCGACGGCATCGGTAGATCAAAAGGTTTACCTTGTTTCCAGCAGGGAGCGATTTCCCGTTCTCATGGATCTACTCAATGACCCTGCCGTAGATAGCGTCATTATTTTTGCTAACCGACGTGATCAGGTGAGAAGGCTGTACGAGAAGCTGCGCAAAGAAGGCGTGCAATGCGGCATGCTGTCCGGAGAGATCACCCAGGCTAAAAGAACGAAAACGCTTGAGAACTTCAAGTCAGGGCGCTCAACAGTCATGGTCGCCACGGATGTCGCCGGACGAGGTATCCACGTTGAAGGTATCTCCCACGTGGTGAATTACAATCTTCCCGAGGACCCTGAGGACTATGTCCACCGTATCGGCCGCACGGGTCGTGCGGGTGCTACAGGCGTGTCGATCAGCTTTGCCAGCGAAGATGACGCCTTTTTACTGCCTGACATAGAGGCCTTATTGGGTCACTCTCTGGCCTGTGTGGCGCCGCCAGCGCCTCGTGACAAATCCTAACGCTGCGAACGGAGTTCCTCACACCAGAGCAGCGTTGCCCCAATCACTGCCGCGGGAATGACCACCAGATTGATTAGCGGAATGCCGGTAAAAAACGCTACGCTGCCGCCAAAGCCAATCGTCGATAATCTCCGCTCGGCACAGGCGTCGCGCACCTCCCGGAACGGTAATCTGTGGTTATCCATCGGATAGTCGACAAATTGCAGGCTCATCATCCACGCCCCCAATAGAAACCAGCCCAACGGCGCAAAAGCATTGAAGATCGGAATGATGGTCAGTACGAGCACTGCCAGCGCCATTGGGACGTAATACAAAAACTTCCGGATCTCACGAAATAGGGCTCGCGGTACCTCAAGGAGCGCCGCAGCGACACCTTCCAACGCCGGCACCGGCTCTCCGGTAATCAATTCTTCGACCTTTTCTGCCAGCAAGGCGTGAAAGGGGGATGTCAGCATTAGCACCAGCAGGGTCGAGGCGTAGCCCGTCATCAGCCCTCCTACCAACCAAAGGAGTGGTGTGATGATCCAAGACAAAAATTGCAGCCACTCGGGCACGGTGAGCATCGCTGCGTCGTAAAAGTTCGCGATGACCTCGTAAAGTAGCCAACCCATAAGGCTGAACAGCACGACGTTGGCGATCAGCGGTACCACGACGAAGCGACGCAGGCCCGGTTGAAAAGTCATGGTCAGACCCCGTAGGAAATATCCCGCGCCCGTCACAAGATTGCCGTTCATGATGTCCCCCAGCGACAGATGCGAAGATTATACTGTTCTAACCGCCGATCAGAGTGCAAATACGGGTGAGCGACGAGGATCTGTTTGCCGAGGAAATGTCTGGGGTTAAGCCCTTGGGCCGGGAGGCGCGCGTGCGTCTGGTCAAGGATCGCCTCTCGGAGGACCAACAAAAAGGCCGTCAGCGCGCTGCAGTAGGTGAGGAGCGCGTCTTGAATCCACTCGTTGACGAGGGTGTGATGCCGCTTGATGCGTGGCACGTATTGGAATTCAAGAGGCCGGGCATTCAGCACGGGGTGTATCGAAAGCTGCGACTGGGTCATTACCAGATCGACGCGCGTCTGGACCTGCACCGTATGTTGGTGCAGCAGGCGCGAGAAGAGGTGTTTGCCTTTATTAGGGAGGCGACGGAACTGGGGTTACGGACTTTGCTGATTGTTCATGGCAAGGGGCAATCGAAAAATCAGGGTGAGCAGACGGCTGTCTTGAAAGGCTATGTCAATCACTGGCTGAGGGAATTGGAAGCGGTTCAGGCCTTTCACTCGGCTCAGCCTGCGCATGGAGGCACGGGCGCAATCTATGTGTTGCTGCGGAAAAGCGCCGAGCAGAAGCGGGAAAATCGCCTGAAGTATCTAAAGGGCCGAGTTCAGGACTGATCGTTCAGTTTCAGGAGCAACAACTCATTGACCATTTGGGGGTTGGCCTGCCCTTTGGATGCCTTCATGATCTGCCCGACAAAGAAACCACTCAACTTCTTCTGTTTGGCTTCGTCAGCCGCCAGATACTGGGCGACCTGAGCCGGGTTTGCGGCAATAACAGCCTCGACCATGGACTCCAAGGCGCCCGAGTCGCTCACCTGCTTTAGTCCACGCGCCTCGATGATCTGATCGGCGTCACCTTCTCCCGCCCACAGCGCATCAAACACCTGTTTTGCCAGTTTGCTGGATAGCGTGCCGTCCTCAATGCGCACGATCAGACCGGCCAATTGCTTTGCTGAGACCGGGCTATCGGTGATATCTGTCTCACTGCGATTCAGGGCTGCGGTTAAATCGCCCAGAATCCAGTTTGCGGCAGGCTTCGCAGCACCTCCGGCTGTGACGACGGACTCGAAATAATCCGCCAGCGAATGATTGGGAACGAGCAATGCGGCGTCATACTCATTGAGCCCATATTCAGCGGTAAATCGCATTCTCTTGGCGCCGGGCAGTTCGGGGAGCGTGGCTCGGACTGACTCAATGTACTCCGCGTCGATGACGATGGGCAGCAAATCGGGCTCAGGGAAATACCGATAGTCATTAGCGACTTCCTTCGAGCGCATCGAGCGCGTGACATTTTGCTCCGCGTCATAAAGCCGCGTTTCTTGAGTGATCGAACCGCCGTTATCGAGAATGTCCGCCTGTCTCTCGTATTCACTGTGGATGGCCCGCTCGACAAAGCGGAAAGAATTCACGTTCTTGATCTCGGTGCGTGTGCCAAGGGCGTCAGAGCCTTTTTCACGCAGCGAGATGTTGATATCGCAGCGCATCGAGCCCTCTGCCATGTTGCCATCAGAGATCCCGAGATACGTCACCAGAGAATGGAGTGCTTTTAGATAAGCCACTGCCTGCTCCGCCGATCGAAAGTCGGGTTCGGTCACGATCTCAAGAAGGGGTGTGCCGGCGCGGTTGAGATCGATACCCGTTTCCCGACTGAAGGCATCGTGGACAGATTTACCGGCATCTTCCTCCAGATGCGCGCGAGTAATGCGGATCGGATATAGCGTGCCATCTTCCAGCGCCACCTCGAAGACACCTTCGCAGACAATGGGCGCAAAAAATTGACTGACCTGATATCCCTTGGGCAAGTCTGGATAGAAGTAATTTTTGCGATCGAAGACTGAGCGTTCTCCAATGCGGGCACCGATGCCCAAACCAAACTTCACTGCATAGCGGACTGCTTCCTCATTCAAGACGGGCAGCATGCCGGGCATGCCCAGATCCACTGCATCTGCTTGTTCATTCGGCGCAGCACCGAATACGGTGGCTGAGCCCGAGAAAATTTTCGATTGAGTCGCAAGTTGCAGATGCACCTCGAGACCTATGACCGTCTCCCAGCTCATGGCGCCAAGGCCTCAAGCTGCGGTCTGGCCAGATGCCAGTCGGTATCGCGTTGTAGGCGATGAGCCGCATTGAGAATCGTCTGCTCGTCAAAAGGCTTGCCAATCAGTTGCAGGCCGACGGGCATGCCATTGATCAGACCCGCAGGGGTGGATAAGCCCGGGAGACCAGCCAGATTAACTGCCAGCGTGTAGATGTCTTCCATATACATGGCGACTGGGTCTTGCTGTTTCGCCCCGAACGGAAAGGCAATGCCGGGCGCAGAGGGGCCGGCGATGACGTCCACGCGATCAAAGGCACGCGTGAAATCTTCAGTAATCACACGTCTGACCTGTTGCGCCTTGTTGAAATAAGCATCGTAAAAACCGGCCGACAGTGCATAGGTGCCCACCAGAATCCGCCTCTGCACTTCTTCACCAAACCCCTCGCTGCGCGAGCGCAGATAAAGGTCTTCCAGATCTACCGGCTCGTCACAGCGGTAGCCGAAACGCACACCGTCGTAGCGAGCCAGATTTGCTGACGCCTCCGCCGGCGCGATCACGTAATAGGTCGCAATCGCGTAGTGACTGTGAGGTAGCTCAATGTCCACCAATGTCGCTCCAGCCTGCTCCAGTACAGACAGGGCGGTCATGACCCGCTCGCGCACCTCAGGGTCGAGGTCATCGTTGAAGTACTCTCTAGGCAGTCCAATTCGAAGCCCTTGAATATCGTGATTCAGTCCCGCATGAAAGTCAGGCACGGGAAGATCGGCGGAAGTCGAGTCTCCCGCGTCGATGCCTGCCATGGCAGTTAGTGCGATGGCGCAGTCTTCAGCAGTGCGGGCCATGGGGCCGGCCTGATCAAGCGAAGAGGCAAACGCAATGATGCCCAAGCGGGAGACCCGGCCGTAAGTGGGTTTGAGGCCCGTAACACCGCACAGGGAGGCGGGCTGCCTGATCGAGCCACCCGTGTCGGTACCGGTCACCAGCGGTGCCATGCCCGCAGCGAGTGCCGCGGCAGAACCACCCGAGCTACCGCCGGGCACGCAATTGAGATCCCACGGGTTCTTGACTGTGCCAAAAAAGCTGGTTTCGTTGGATGAGCCCATTGCAAACTCATCCATGTTGCATTTGCCGAGCATTACTGCACCCTCGGCCTTCATCTTGGAGACAACCGTCGCGTCGTACGCGGGGACGAACTGCTCCAACATGCGCGAGCCACAGGTCGTTCTAACTCCATCGGTGCAGAAAATATCTTTGTGGAGCAGGGGGATGCCAGTGAGCGAGCCGAAGTCGCCCTTGGCGATGGCTTTGTCCGCCGCGCGGGCGCTGTCGATCGCCAGCTCCGAGCACATGGTGATGACGGCGTTCAGTTTACCGTTGCAGGCTTCGATGCGTTCGAGGCAGGCGCGAGTCAGTTCCTCACTGGATACCGCTCGATCGCGCAGCTGCTGTCTGAGCGCACTGACTGAGCCAGAGAGCAAGGCATTATCGGTCATCAGTCAATGACCTTGGGCACCAGAAAGTAGCCCTGGTCCTGTGCAGGGGCAGAGGCCATCAAATTCTCACGGTTGTTTTGCCGCGTGACGGCGTCTGGCCTCAGCCGCTGGTGCATATCGTGGGGGTTTGACATGGGTACCACTGTTTCGGTGTCGATGGTGTTGAGCTCGTCGACCAACCCCAGCACACGGCCAAAGCGCTCTGTGACCTCGGGTAGGTCTGACTCAGATATGGCGAGCCGTGCGAGAAGGGCGACCTTCTCGACGTCCTGTGGTGAGACAGACATAAGGCGTATCCTCATCGAAGGCCGCGAAAACTAACACACTTGTGGCTTGCCCAAAAACCCCCGCGTTGCTACATTCGATCGGCATTTGGCGTCGCAAACGCTGGATTTGGGGGCATTTTTAAGCCCGTCGCAGCAGTAAATGATGCGACACAGCGGCTGGCAGGCCGCCTATATCCGAAGCACACCGGATGACCTCTTCACAATCAGGGAATGATAATGCTCAAGCGCCTCCGCGGGATGTTTTCTACCGATCTGTCCATTGATCTTGGCACAGCCAATACGCTGATCTACGTCAAGGAGCGGGGCATCATCCTCGATGAGCCTTCCGTCGTCGCTATTCGAGTGCACAACGGACAAAAGTCGATTGAAGCGGTGGGTAAGGAAGCAAAGCGGATGCTCGGTCGCACGCCGGGCAATATTCAGGCTATTAGGCCGCTCAAAGATGGCGTGATCGCCGACTTTCAAGTGACTGAAAAAATGCTGCAGCACTTCATTGCCAAGGTGCATGAAACCAAATTTATTCGCCCCAGCCCCCGAGTACTGATCTGCGTGCCCTGTATGTCGACTCAAGTTGAACGCAGGGCGATTCGTGAATCTGCGTTGAGTGCGGGTGCCCGCGAGGTGAAATTGATTGAAGAGCCGATGGCCGCGGCGATTGGTGCCGGATTGCAGGTTGATGAGGCCACCGGGTGCATGGTGGTCGATATCGGTGGAGGCACAACAGAAATTGCCATTCTCTCCCTGAACGGCGTCGTCTACCGCGACTCGATCCGTATTGGCGGAGACCGATTTGATGAGGCCATCGTATCTTATGTGCGACGCAAGTACGGTAGCTTGATTGGTGACTCCACCGCAGAACGCATCAAGCAAGAGGTGGGTTGCGGCTTCAAGTCAGACGAGCTCAAAGAGATCGATGTGCGCGGCCGGCACCTCGCCGAGGGTGTGCCGCGCAGCTTTACGCTCACCAACGACGAAATTCTTGGCGCGCTCGAGGAGCCGCTGGAAGCCATGATGCGCTCGGTGAAGCTGGCATTGGAGCAGTCACCACCAGAATTGGCCGCAGATATCGCCGAGACAGGTATTGTTCTGACCGGTGGCGGCGCATTGCTCACTGACCTCGACAAGCGAATTTCCAATGAGACCGGGTTGCCAGTAGTTGTCGCAGATGATCCGTTGACTTGTGTAGCGCGCGGCGGTGGCAAGGCGCTCGAGTTGATGGATCGTCACGTCCTGGATCTGCTCTCAACCGAATAATACCGGCGACTGGGGCAGCGTCATTAAACCGCTTTTCCTGAAACAAAACCCTATCAGTGCGCGTTTCATCGTGCTCAGTCTGCTGTGTTTGTCGATCCTGTTTATTTTTCGAGACCACCCCAGGGTGACTGCCGTTCAGCGTGAGGCTGTCGACGTGATCGCTTTCACCAGCAATGTTGTGCTGGCGCCGTTCGATGCTTGGGACCATTTGCTCGATTCAGTGCGATCGAGAAACGCACTGCAGGATGAGGTACTGAGGCTGCAGCAAGAGAACAGGGTGCTGAAAGGACGGGCACAAAGATTGGCTTCCCTGCTGTCGGAGAATGCCCGTTACAAGGCCTTGCTGAACTCGGCTCGAGACATTGAGGACGAGCTCATAGCGGCTCAAATCAGTTCGGTGTCACCGGACCCCGCGAGGCATCTGGTCATGCTCGACAAGGGATCAGCGGATGGGGTCGAAGAAGGGCAGCCAGTGCTGGGGGTTGAAGGTTTGATCGGCCAGATTGTTTTGGTCGGCGAATATAACAGTCGCGCATTGCTTATCACTGACAGCGCCCACGCGTTACCGGTGCAGGTGAATCGATCGGGACTGCGAGCCATTGCAGAGGGTAGTGGCGATATCGATCGTCTGGTGATTCGACATCTTGCAGCAACAACAGATATTCGAGCGGGCGATTTGTTGGTGACGTCCGGTCTCGGGGGCCGTTTTCCCCACGGCTACCCGGTGGCGAGAGTGACCAACGTAGAAATAGCGGCGGGCGACGCATTTGCAGTGGTTAGCGCAGCGCCAGCATCGGCTTTGGACCGGGGCCGTCACGTGTTGGTGGTGGCACAGTCTTCCCAGTTTGAAGCGGCGGCTGCCCCGTGACGCGCGCGCATGCGGTCTGGGTGATCTACGCTTCTCTCGCGTGCGCCCTTCTGTTCAGTTTGTTACCACTTCCCATGGATTGGCGGGGTCTGCGGCCAGATGTGGCTGCTTTGGCCCTTTTTTACTGGGTATTGGC
>CALKHC010000097.1 GCA_938091425.1 uncultured Luminiphilus sp.
CAAATTTGAATTGGACCCGGCGGTGCAGCAGACGTGGCAAGTTACAGACGTCACGCAACGCTCGATCCCCGATGATTTCTCCCGTAATCAGCGAATTCACGCCTGCTGGCGCTTCACTCACAGCTGACGGCGCGACGAAAAGACCTTTTTCGACGGATCAATCTGAGGCTTTAGGTAGCGGCCATAGCGCCCGCAACGCCTTTATCAGCCTTGCTTCGGTGCTATACTCCGCGCCTTTTTCAAGCGCACGTGCTCTCGGAACCCGAGCGATCGGCCGGCGGCATTTGCGTCTGCTGTTGATCGGGGTTCACAGTTCATGGCTAAAACGCTATACGACAAATTATGGGACGCTCATCTGGTCGAGGAGCGCACTGACGGCACGGCGCTGATTTACATCGATCGCCACTTATTGCATGAGGTGACGTCGCCTCAGGCTTTTGAGGGGCTCACGCTCGCTGACAGGCAGCTGTGGCGGCGAAGTGCCAATCTAGCGGTGCCCGACCACAATGTGTCGACGTTCAAGAGCGAGCGAGAGGCTGGCCTGGACGCGTTGCCTGACGCCGTGTCTCGCTTGCAGCTACAAACCCTAGATGACAATTGCGAAGCGTTCGACGTGGTGGAAATCCCGCTTAACGATGTGCGGCAGGGGATCGTGCACGTTATGGGCCCCGAGCAGGGCGCGGTACTGCCGGGTATGACGGTGGTTTGCGGCGATTCTCACACCTCAACACATGGCGCCGCCGGGGCGCTTGCCCATGGTATCGGTACGTCAGAAGTTGAGCACGTATTGGCGACACAATGTTTGATACAACGCAAAATGAAGAATTTTCGAGTAGAGGTGACCGGGCGGCTCGCCGCTGGTGTGACGGCCAAAGACATTGCTTTGGCGATTATTGGCGAGATCGGTACCGCGGGTGGCACGGGGTTCGCGCTCGAGTTCACGGGCTCAGCGATCCGCGAGCTCACCATGGAAGGCCGGATGACACTTTGCAACATGGCGATCGAAGCCGGTGCTCGCTGTGGCTTGGTGGCGGTCGATGATGTGACGCTGGATTATTTCCGGGGCAAGCCGCTCGCACCGAAAGGTGCGCAGTGGGATGTGGCTGAGAGCTGGTGGCGGACGCTGCAGAGTGATGAGGACGCCGTCTTTGATCGTAGCATTACGCTCGACGGCGACGCCATTGAGTCTAACGTGACCTGGGGTACCTCGCCCGAGATGGTGACTTCAGTGCGTGGGCGGGTGCCGACCATGGCAGAGATGCCCGACGAGACGGCGCGGCGTGGCCTGTCCAGAGCCCTCGAGTATATGGGTCTTGAGGAGGGTATGGCGATCTCAGACATCAAGCCCGATGCTATTTTTATTGGCTCGTGCACCAACTCACGTATCGAAGATCTCAGGGCCGCGGCTCAGGTGCTCGAGGGACACAAAGTCGCGCCCTCCATTCGCAAGGCGCTGGTGGTGCCCGGCTCGGGCTTGGTCAAGGCTCAGGCAGAAGCAGAGGGGCTGGATCGTATTTTTATTGAGGCCGGTATGGAGTGGCGAGAGCCAGGTTGCTCAATGTGTTTGGCGATGAACGCCGATCGCCTGTTACCGGGTGAGCGATGTGCCAGCACCTCTAATCGGAATTTTGAGGGCAGACAGGGCAGTGGCGGCCGGACCCATTTGGTCAGCCCGGCCATGGCGGCTGCAGCGGCGGTAGCAGGTCACTTTGTTCCCGTGGCAGATGCCGCGCTTGAAGTGGGGGGCGCATCATGAAGCCGTTCACAGTTCATAGCGGCCTCGTCGCACCCATGGATCGCGCGAACGTCGATACGGACCTCATGATCCCAAAGCAGTTCTTGAAGTCGATTAAGCGATCGGGATTTGGTCCGAATTTGTTTGATGAGCTGCGATACCTAGATGAGGGTCAGCCTGATGCAGACAACAGTCTGCGGCCTCTGAATCCGGATTTTCCGCTCAACATGCCACGCTATCAGGGCGCCTCGATCCTGCTTGCACGGGAAAATTTTGGTTGCGGATCGAGCCGTGAGCACGCCGCTTGGGCGATGGAGGATTTCGGATTTCGAGTGGTCATCGCCCCGAGTTTCGCAGACATATTTAGCTCGAATGCGCTCAAAAACGGCATCTTGCCGATTGTCCTGTCGGCCGCCCGTGTCGACCAGCTGTTCGGTGCGCTGCTTGCCGAAGAGGGGTATGCGCTGAAGATTGACCTCGAGGCCTGCACGATTCGTCTGCCTGATGGTGAGCACTGGTCATTTGAGGTTGACGCCTTCCGTCGGGAATGCCTGTTGAAAGGTTTGGATGATATTGGCATCACTTTGGAGCGAGCCGATGCCATTCGGGCTTTTGAGCAACAGCATCGAGAACGATTTCCCTGGTTGTTTGAGGATATCGCCCTGTGAGCCAGCAGATTCTGCTGCTACCCGGTGATGGCATTGGCCCTGAGGTTGTCTGTGAGGCGCGACGGGTGCTCGAAACCGTTGGCGATCAGTTTTCGCTGGACCTGAGTTTCACCGAAGCGCGACTGGGCGGCATTGCCATCGACGAGGAGGGCGCGGCGTATCCTGAGACCACGCGCAGGCTGGCTCGCGATGCCGACGCGATTTTGCTTGGCGCTGTCGGCGGGCCGAAATGGGATGCGCTTCCTGCTGCGGACCGGCCCGAGCGAGGGCTGTTGGCGATTCGAGCTGATCTGGATTTATTTTGTAACCACCGGCCAGCGCTGCTGTTCCCCGATTTGGCTGCGGCCTCCAGTCTGCGAGCAGAGCTAGTGGCGGGGCTTGATGTGTTGATTGTGCGTGAATTGACCGGCGGGATTTACTTTGGCGAGCCACGAGGCATAACCACCAACGCCCACGGCGTCCGGGAAGGCCACAATACGGACCGCTATGACGAGACGGAAATTCGCCGCATCGGCCGATTGGCCTTTGAGGCGGCGCAAAAGCGAAGCGGTCGTCTCTGTTCGGTGGACAAGGCTAATGTGCTTGAAGTGACAATGCTGTGGCGAGAGACGATGGAGTCCTTGAGCGCCGACTACCCAGACGTGTCTTTGTCGCATATGTATGTTGATAACGCTGCTATGCAACTGGTGCGTCAGCCAAAGCAATTTGATGTCTTGGTGACGGGTAATCTTTTTGGCGACATTCTCTCTGACATTGCCGCAATGTTGACTGGATCGATCGGGATGTTGCCCTCGGCGTCTCTTAACGCTGATGCCAAGGGGCTTTATGAGCCGGTGCACGGGTCAGCGCCGGATATTGCAGGTACTGACAGTGCGAATCCGCTTGCGACCATCCTGTCTGCAGCCATGTTACTGCGCTATTCGTTGCAGTCGCAGCAGGCCGCTGAGGCGATTGAGTGCGCTGTGGCCACCGTCTTGGCTCAAGGTCTTCGCACGGCTGATTTGATGGTCGATGGGAGCCATGGCGTCGCGGTTGGCACGCGGGAGATGGGTGATGCCGTTTTAGCGGCGCTTCAGGGTCAGTAGGGGGAAGATGATGAAGCCAGTGAATGTGGCAGTGGTTGGCGCAACGGGTGCGGTTGGCGAGGTGATGATCGAGATCCTCGAGTCGCGTGAGTTTCCGGTGGATAACCTGTACCTGTTGGCGTCCAGTCGCTCAGCCGGCAAGTCAGTTCAGTTTCGCGGTAAGCGTCATACGGTGCAAGACCTGAGCACCTTTGATTTTTCTCAGGCGCAGATTGGATTGTTCTCGGCCGGAGGCGATATCAGCGCCGAGTATGCACCGATTGCGGCCTCGGCAGGATGCGTTGTGATCGACAACACTTCGCATTTTCGCCGCGAAGAAGATATCCCGCTCGTAATTCCTGAAGTGAATCCAGAGGCGATTGCGGACTATCGGTCGAGGGGCATCATCGCCAATCCGAATTGCTCAACTATTGGCATGTTGGTGGCGCTAAAGCCGCTTTATGACGCGGTCGGCATTGAGCGAATCAACGTGGCGACGTATCAGGCGGTCAGCGGCACCGGCAAGGCGGCGATTGAGGAATTGGCGGGGCAGAGCGCGCGTTTACTGAACGGAAAAGCGCCAGAGCCAGAGGTATATCCAAAGCAAATTGCATTTAATGCGATACCCCAGATCGACAATTTTCAGGACAACGGCTACACCCGCGAAGAAATGAAGATGGTCTGGGAAACGCAAAAGATTCTGGGCGACCCCAACATTCTTGTGAATCCGACCTGTGTCAGGGTGCCGGTCTTTTACGGTCACGCAGAGGCCGTCCATATTGAGACGCGAGAGGCGATTTCAGCGGAGCAGGCGAGGGAGGTGCTGGAGGGCGCGGCCGGGATCTCATTGCTGGATCGTCACGAAGCGGGTGGCTACCCAACCCCAGTTGACGAGGCGGCAGGAGCCGATCCGGTATTTGTGGGCAGGGTTCGTGCGGATATTTCACATCCAAGAGGCTTGAATCTTTGGGTGGTGGCTGACAACGTACGCAAGGGAGCTGCCCTGAATAGTGTGCAGATCGCAGAGGTCTTGCTATCAGAGTATCTCCAGAGCGTTTCGTGAAGTTGGGTCCCGGTGTAACAGGCGTCAAGGAATGGCGGTAGGGTCCCGTTAAAGCCAAACCAAAGGAAGGTAAAGGCGACGAGCCCATGAAAAGAGTTTCTATAGTAGCTGCTGGTCTTTTGTCCGCGGCCGTAATATCCCGTGACGGCTGGGCCCTAGGGCTGGGTGAGCTGGCACTTTTTTCCTACCTTAACGAGCCATTCCGCGCCGAAGTCGCATTGCTTGAAGCGGATTCGCTTGACGACAAGGACGTGCATGTCGGTTTGGCCTCCGACGCTGAGTTCGAGCGGTTGGGGGTTTCCCGCGATTTTCTCCTGACCCGAATCAATTTTGAGATTGAGGCAGATGGGTCCGGGCGGCGAGTCGTGTTAACGACAGAGGCGCCGTTGCGCGAGCCTTATCTTGATTTTGTCGTTGAGGCGCGTTGGCCCGACGGACGTCTACTGCGCGAATACACGGTGTTCATTGATTTACCGCCTAGACCGTTGATGACTGAGCGGCAAGGTCACTCGGCCGCGCCGGAGAACCCGTCCGACGAGCAGACGATGCTTGCCGATACCGGTACCGCAAGCACCAACGGCGGTGGCTATGCAAATGAAGCGGCGATGCGACCTACCCCCGGCGCTCAATATCTTGTGACTAATGCGGACACATTGTGGCGTATTGCTTCTGAGGGCGCTCCGGCGGGCGTCTCTGTAGAGCAGACGATGTTGGAGATCGTCGCGGCGAACCCGACGGCATTTCAGGGAGGCAACATTAACGGCCTGAAGTCTGGCTACGTGTTACAGATTCCGGACGCCGAAGATATTCAGATCGATCTTGCGACAGCGATGGACGAGGTCGTTCTGCAGAATGAGGAATGGGCGCAGGGTGTTACCCGCCAGTCGCAGGGTTTGACGCTGGTGGCTGATGCTGAGACTGAGGTGGCATCGGACCCTTTGGGTGACCGGGATACTTTTCCCGAGGGCGTTGTGGTCGCTCAGAGCGACGCGGATCCAGCTGACGAGGCGTCCTCGGATGTGTCTGCTGCCTCGTCTGCTCAAGAGTTGGAGACGCTGATTGCGACGGTAAGTCGACTGCGGGAAAGCCTAGGCAGTTTGGAGGCGCAGCTCGCCCAACGAAACGCAGAAGTCGCCTCTCTCCGGTCGGCACTGGCTGAGCAGCAAGCAGCCACCCCTGTTCCCATAGTGGTAGAAACGGCGCCTGCGCCTGTGGCGCCATCGGTGCCAGAGCCTAAAACGCTCCCGCTATGGCCGTTCTTCGCGGGATTCGCGATATTGCTGGCTGGTGGAGGGCTGTTGATATGGCGCCGCAAACGGCAAAACGCTGAACCTTTGGACCTTGTCGATCCGAAGCGGGCACTGCCTGCAGAGGGCATTGAGGAGGCGAGCGTGGCCTCGCGGTTGTCTGACCCACAGATCATGGCATCGAAGGTGGTCGAGGAGGCGCAGATATATATTGCTTACGGCCGCACTGACCAGGCGGTAGAAGTGCTGAGTGATGCCTTGGCGGAGGGGTTGACCTCGGTCTCTTTGAATATGTGTCTGCTTGAGTGTTACGTAGAGCTGGAGCAGTTTTCGGAGGCGGGGGCTTTGCTGGGGCGATTGGAACAGGGAGGCAACCCTGACTTACTCGAGCGGGCCAGACAAATGTTGCTAGATGCGGGCATGACGCTTACCTCCTCGGTGGGAGATGCGGTTGCTGAACATCAAGAGGAGCGGATCGAGGAGTCGGACGAAATCTCAGTCTTGAGTGAGCTGTCGTTTTCGACAGATCCCGCTTTTGATCTCAGCGAGGGTCAAGATTCTGGCTCTGAAACTGAATGGGTCGAGTCAGCGCCAGTTCCTGAGGAGCCCGCCCTTGAACAGGTTGGCGCTGAAGAGCACATTCTTGATCGGGATGCTTTTGATGAGCATTCGCTTGATGAGAGTGTGACCATTATTGAGCCGGAAGACCGTGAGACTGAATTTGAAGCAGTCCTGCCGTTGACCGACGATGAACAGGGTCTGCAACTGGCGCCGCTAGAGGACAAGGTCGATGACTCGACACCAGAGGTTGGCGTTAACAATGGAGAGCGGGACGAGACATCTTCTGACGCTGCGGCCTCTCCCGACACATCGGGTCTCTCGCTAACCCCGCTCGATGCCGAGGCTAATGGTGCAGAGACACCCATAGTGGAAGACTTCGACATGGATGAGTCTATCTACGGTGTTGAGACAAATCCGGTCGACAGCAAGCTGGATCTCGCCCGCGCGTACCTCGACATGGGTGATGAAGATGGAGCCCGTCCTGTCTTGATGGAAGTTATCAAGGAGGGGGATCTGGCACAGCAGGCGGAAGCCCGCGAGCTGCTATTGCGGCTAGAGGCATCTTGAATCATTGAGACTGTCGGATTCCCCATTATCCCCGGGTGCGCGTGTGGCGGCGCGGATTGAGTACCACGGGGGCCACTACCATGGTTGGCAGGCGCAGCCACACCTGACTGTCCCAACGGTTCAGGAGGCGCTGGAGGCATCCCTTCAGGAGGTCTCCGGGGAAACGGTGAGGACGACCTGCGCCGGCCGAACCGATACTGGGGTCCATGGTTTTGCTCAGGTAGTGCATTTTGATGACCCTGCGGGCAGAAGCCTTAAGGCATGGGTCATGGGGACAAACCGGTACCTGCCAACTGATATTCGAGTCCATTGGGCTCGCGAGGTGCCCCAGTCATTTCACGCCCGCTTTAGCGCCACGGCGCGTCGATATCGTTACATCGTCTGTAATACGCCCACCCGGCCGGCGCTGCTTCACGGGTTGGTGACTTGGTATCGCCATTCGCTCGATACCCGGCTGATGAATGCTGCCGCTGAGGCTTTGCTGGGCGAACAGGATTTCAGCGCGTTTCGCGCGGCAAGTTGCCAAGCGTCCTCACCCAATCGATGTGTCAGTGCCTGCACGGTGATGCGCCAGGGTGACTACGTGGTGGTCGACATCACCGCTAACGCCTTTTTACATCACATGGTGCGCAATATCGTCGGTTCGTTACTGGCTGTAGGTTCCCAATCGTCTTCGGTCGAGTGGTTTGAAGAGGTGCTGCAGAGTCGAGATCGTACTCTCGCTGCTGACACTGCGCCGGCTGAGGGTCTCTACCTGGTCGATGTCAGCTATCCTGGAGAGTTCCGCCTGCCAGAGACGCCAGACGGGCCCACCCTTCTCCGCGGACGCCTGTAAAGCGCTTGATACTGCTAGAATAGACGTTTAGAGATAGGGACAAGGCGTGCGGATCAAGATATGCGGCATCACGAGACCCGAGGACGCTGATCAAGCCTTAGCATTTGGCGCTGACACCATTGGTTGCGTGTTTCATACAAAAAGTGCGCGCCACGTGACGATTGAGATCGCGAGCGAGATCAGCACTGTTGTTGCCGGTTCGAGCACGTTGGTTGGACTTTTTGTTGACCCTACCGCGGAACAGGTCCGGGCGGTGCTTGATAGAGTCGAATTGGATGTCTTGCAGTTCCATGGGCAAGAAAGCCCAGCGTTCTGTGAGCAGTTTAACCGTCCTTATTTGAAAGCCATTGCGATGTCTGCTGATGTGGATCTGACCGCGGTTAACAGGGCTTATGGCGCGGCTCGTGGCTTGCTGCTCGATAGCGCACGTGATGGTCAGTTTGGCGGCACGGGCCACCAGTTTGACTGGGCATGGGTCCCCGCCGGGCTCGAAAAACGACTCATGTTGGCGGGCGGTCTGACGGCTGAAAACGTTGGCGAGGCGATTCGTCAGGTACGACCTGCGGCGGTTGATGTCAGCAGTGGTGTTGAGAGAGAGAAAGGCGTTAAGGACAGTGACAGGATGAGGGCTTTTATTAAAGCTGCTCTGCCGGAAATGAGCGAAGGTGGATTATGACCAGTGAAGTAACTCCTGAATTATTTGCGTCGGTGCCTGATGGGGACGGTCGGTTTGGCCGTTTTGGGGGCAAGTTTGTTGCAGAGACCCTGATGTCTGCGCTGTCAGATTTGGAGCAGTTGTACGCGCGCCTGAAGGACGACGAGGTGTTCCAGCGAGAGTTCGATCAAGACCTGGCCCACTATGTGGGTCGTCCCTCACCGCTGTATGAAGCGGCTCGGCTATCCGATGCCATTGGCGGCGCCAGAATCCTGCTCAAGCGCGAGGATTTGAATCACACAGGCGCGCACAAGGTGAACAACACGATCGGACAGGCGCTACTGGCCAAATACATGGGTAAAAAAAGAGTAATCGCCGAGACGGGGGCAGGCCAGCATGGCGTAGCCAGTGCGACGGTTGCGGCAAGACTTGGACTCGAATGTCACGTGTTTATGGGCGAGGAAGACATTCGCAGACAATCGCTCAATGTTTATCGAATGAAGCTCTTGGGTGCTGAGGTCGTCTCGGTGACCTCAGGGTCACGCACGTTGAAAGACGCCATGAGTGAAGCTATGCGCGACTGGGTCACGAACGTGGACGATACCTTTTACATCATTGGCACTGTCGCTGGTCCTCACCCTTACCCCATGCTCGTGCGCGACTTCCAGAGCGTTATTGGGCGCGAGACGCGTGCGCAGAGTCTGGCGCACTTTGGCAAGTTACCCGATGCGTTGGTGGCATGTGTGGGTGGGGGCTCCAATGCGATCGGTCTGTTTCATCCCTTTCTGCAGGATGATAGCGTTGCGATGTATGGGGTTGAGGCGGGTGGTAAAGGTCTGGAGACCGGTGAGCATGCAGCGCCGCTCTCGGTTGGAACCCCCGGCGTGCTCCACGGTAATCGCACTTATCTTATGCAGGACGATGACGGACAGATACTCGACACCCACTCGGTGTCTGCTGGCCTCGATTATCCCGGCGTGGGGCCTGAGCACGCTTGGCTTAAGGATATAGGCCGGGTGCAGTACGTGGCGGCGAACGACGATGAGGCGCTGGCAGCTTTTCACCGACTAACGCGCGTCGAGGGCATTATGCCCGCACTAGAGACAGCGCATGCGATGGCGCATGCGGAGAAGCTCGCCGCCAGCATGTCGCCGGACCAGCATATTGTGGTGAATCTGTCGGGACGAGGTGATAAGGACATCCTAACGGTGGCGGCACTCGACGGGATCGAGGTCTGATCGTCGAAATGAGTCGTCTCGCTAAGGTCTTTGCTGATCTGCAGTCTAAAAAGCGCAGAGGTTTGATTCCCTATGTAGTAGCTGGCGATCCCAGTCCTGAGGGCACGGTTTCGTTGCTGCACAGCTTGGTTGAGG
>CALKHC010000098.1 GCA_938091425.1 uncultured Luminiphilus sp.
TCGTTGCCTGCTGATACCGAGAAAGAGAGGAACTCGTCAGTCATCTGCGCGCAAACCGTGTGCAGGCCATGATCCATCGGCCCGGTATGGCAGTGCCCGTCACGAAAAAAACCGGTTACCGGGTCCTGACAACAGAGCTCGATGGGCAACCCCAAAACATTGAGCTGCTTGGGCGGCTCGCCCGATGGCTCTCCCATTTTTGTCTCTCCTGCAAGGATTGAATGACGGAAAGCACTGACTAGGTGTCGTGTTTTTCCCGCGCGGCTACAGTAGCATCATATCGACATTAGCAGGACGCCCCACCAGATGCTGAGCCCAGACAACCACCTTGGAATCTTTGCCGCCCTCATGGGATTAGCAGCACTCGCCTTCTGGTTACAGACGACTCGCTTGGGGGCGCTTCTCACCGGCACAGTGCTGGTCATTTTAATGGCGATTATCGCTGCCAATGCCGGCGTCATTCCCCATCAAGCACCCACGTATGACTTCGTCTTTACGTATCTGGTGCCTGCGCTGATTCCCCTTTTTCTGCTGCAAGGTGACGTCAGACGACTCCTGCGTGAGGCATCGCGAACTGCGCTCGCCTTTCTAGTAGCTTCTGCCGGCACGGTATTCGGAGTCCTGCTGGCTATCTCGATCCTCGATCTGAGTACGCTGGCGGGGAACGCGAATATCCCCGCCGAAAATAAGGAGAGCGCCATTGCCGGCTTGTTCGCTGCCACCTACATCGGCGGATCAGTGAACTACGCTGCATTGGGCGAGATGACCGGGCTGTCTGGCGACGCCTCTTTTTTTTCTGCGGCCACTGCCGCTGACAATCTGTTTAGCGCTATTTTTCTAAGCGTTCTGGGGCTGTTACCCGGCGTGCAGTGGTTAGCCCGGCGCTTTAGTGACCACCCCCAAACCGAGACAGACATCCCAATCAGTACTGACCCTGATAGCGATACAGTATCGATGACTCCCACTTCGCTTTGCACCGCATTGGCGGTTGCAACGCTGCTGGTGAGCGTCAGTGATGCGCTCAGTGTTTGGCTGGATTTCTCAGGGGGTCGCTACATCATCTTGACGATACTGACCCTCGCTATCGCTACGATGGTGCCTAAATTACGAGTCTGGTGTACCGGGGGATTTGAGCTCGGCGTTGTGATGTCATTCGTGTTCTTTGGCTCGATTGCAGCTGGAGCAGATGTGGTCGCCATGCTCAGCGTGGCGCCGATCTTGATCTCTCTGGTGACCATTTTACTGACAACCCACTTAGTCTGTCTGTTGATCATAGGTCGCTGGCTGAAGCTGACGCTGCCGGAATTACTGACCGCATCTAACGCTGCGGTTCTCGGCGCCACGACAGCGCCGGCTATGGCAGCTGCCAAAGGGTGGCATGATCAAATCACGCCAGGTGTTTTGGTGGGCGTGCTGGGCTACTCACTGGGCACGCTGGTCGGTGGACTGCTCTTCACGCTACTGTGACGCCCGTCCTGTCGCGCCCAGCATTGTCTGAATACGCCCCCGCAACAATGTGGGCTGCCGCAAACTGTGGCGTCGAGCCTATTAACCTTTTGCCGGCGGCGCGCTGATATCGCAAGTGCAAGCCATTAGACGACTAGAGGCATCCCTCCCCGACGTCACAGCACCTTCCATCCAGCCATACCACCCTCGGGAAAGATCACCACCTGCAAAGAGCACTGGAGGCGGCATATCTGCCAGCTCGTGCAGCCCTCGCATCTGACCGGGCGCACTGCTCAGCCAAGATCCCCGTGACCAAGGATCCGCTATCCAGTCGTGCGAGAGCCGCTCTTTGTGAAGCACAGCATCGGGGTGCCGTATGGTCAATGCCCGGCAACTGTCTGCCAACGCATTGTCATGATCTGGCTGGGCAACGGCGAAGGTGCAGACCGCATATGAGCGCGACCCGTGTCGGGAGTACACCTCAACCGCGTGCGGCCAGCCTACAGACTCTACGGGCTCGGAAAGTGTGGCGGCCACCCAACCTTTGGCGGCTCGGCCAACGTGACCCTCAGCGACCACGCGTGCGGCCTCAGCGGGTAATGGGATGTCCAGATTCAGGTAGCGCAGCACATTGAGTGGCAGGGCAACAATAACCTGCCGTGCCACAAGCTGGCCTGCAGAGCCTTCAACAATGACGCCCTCCTCTGTTTTGGCGATACGGGTCACCGGCCAGTTCAGTCGCAGTGCAGGGCCAAGGGTATTGGCAATAGCGATACTCAGCGACTGCGCACCCCCACTAATACGGCATTCAGCGGCGTTGAAGGCAGCCTCTACACCGCCAAAAGACGCAAACTCATGAAGCAGATTGAGCATGCTGTAGTCGTCGGGATGCGCACCTTGCAACGCAAACCCGTGGGCGAGAAACGTCGTTAAATCATCGAGATCGAGCGAATGCGAATTGAAAAAAGTCGTGGCGGGCAGATCAAACTTGTCAAAACCCTCATACCAATTCGGCTGGCCTGGATTCAGTCGGTCAGCGATGCGGTCGCAGATTCGCGCAACACTGCGCCATAACGCGGACCCTGTCGCAAGTTCGAAACCCTGCGATGGTGTCTCGGAGCCTCTATCTTCAAGGTCAATCGCGTACCGCGCCAGTTCTTGCATCATTGCCTGATGCTGATGGGGGTCAACCCACTCTGCACCGAGGTCTACATTAAGGCCCGCTGCTTCAAAGGGTGCGCTGTAGGTTCGGCCCCCAACGCGAGTCCTCGCTTCCAGCAATACCACCTGCCGACCAGCATCCAACAGATCCCGAGCGGCACACAGCCCCGCGAGACCAGCGCCAACAACGACTATTTCTCTCTGCTCCATGACGGCATGCTACACGCTCACTCACGTCATCGGCACACTCAAACATCGAGTGGCGTATGCTTGGCAGATACCAGCCAAAGGTGGGCTCAACTCATAGACATTAATCCTGAAATTGACCTAAGCAGCGCAGCGACAAACCTGGCCAACCAAGGCCGAGTGCAGATCCATGACTTCGTCTCAGCTGAATCGGCCAATGCGCTTCACGGTTTGTTGCAACAGCATGACAGCTGGTACCTCAGCTACAACGAAGGCCCGGATAATTTTGAGACCAAAGAGGCCGAGTTTGCAGCGCTCACCATGGAGCAGAAACACCGTTTTACGGCGGGGGTGTACAGGCGGGCGCGTTCGGGCTTTCAGTACCTCTTCAAGCAGTACTACATCAGTCAAGCTGTGGCCTCAGGCGAAGATCAGGGCCACCCTATGCATGCGGTGCACGAATGGGTCACCGGGGAGGATTTTCTTGGACCGATGCGCCATCTTACGGGACGGGACGACATCCGAACCTCGGACAGTTACGCCAGCCTTTACGGCCCCGGGCACTTTCTGACGCGTCACGATGACCGACACCCTACCCATCAGCGCATCGCCGCTTGGGTCCTCTCCATGACCCCAGAATGGGACGAAAACTGGGGCGGTCACCTCGCGTTTTATGATGATGCGGGCAATGTTGTGGACGCTTTTAAACCTACCTTTAATACCCTGAATGTGTTCACGGTCCCCCAGCAACACGCCGTCCAACTGGTCACGCCATTCGCAGGCGCACCGCGAACCAGCTATCTGGGGTGGCTATTGGCCTGACCCACCCAGCCCCGCGCTGATCACGGCATCCCCAGTGGACGACTACAGCGACCTAGCACCCTGAATGAGGCGCGAGAAGGCGTCCATTGTCAGGGCGGGTCTGCTATCGAAGTCCATTAGATGAACGTCGAGATCTGCTTCAGAGGTTTTTTGAGGGTGGCCGCGCGCGGCACCATTGCCGTCTCTGCCGGGTGCCCGACGACCAACAACACATAAGGTCGCTCGTTGCTGGGACGTTCAAGAATCTGATTCAAGAATTTCATCGGATTGGGTGTATGGGTGAGCGTCGCGATACCCAACTGATGAAAAGCGTTGATCAAAAACCCTGTCGCAATTCCCACAGACTCTGGCACGTAGTAGTGCTTTTGTCGCGTACCGTTCTCATCGATGCCGTATCGCTCCGCAAATACAGCAATCAACCATGGCGCTGTTTCCAAAAAAGGTTTGGATGCATCAGTGCCGATTTTCTTCAGATCATTCAGCCACGTCTCCCCCGCCCGACCCCCGTAAAATGCCTGCTCTTCTGCCTCCGCCGCCTCACGGATCGCACGCTTGGTATCAGGGTCACTCACGCAGGCAAAGTGCCATGGTTGGTGGTTCGCGCCGCTCGGCGCTGAACCTGCAGCAAGCACGCAGGCCTCAATCACTGCACGATCGATGGGCTCGTCAGAGAAGTCCCGCACAGTGCGCCGCGTTGCCAGACGATCCCGATACGCCACAGCGTTGTCCAGTATCGCTCCCGGCGCCAATTGTTCTGGAGGGCGCAGGGGTATCGGGTCGTAGTGAAAGTCCGTCATGCTTTTGCTCGCCGTCTAGCGTGAAAGACATGAGTGTATACCGATGCTATCGCATCAACTTATGGGTCTCAGGCGCGTTGTCAAAGGCGGCGACACACAACCCACTGATTAATCAGTTAGCATCGTGCCATGAGGATCATTCAACGAGCGGGTGTCAGCGCAAAGGATCGAGACCTTGCACTGAAGTGGGTCAAACGCTGCCTGCGGGAAATCACACGCAAAGATTACGAGCTACCTGTAGATTATGGTGAGGCGCGCAATGACCTCCTCGTAACTGTAAAACGCGCGGGGCACCGCTCCTCAGCCTGTGCAAAGGGCATCACGATCGATATCTCGGCGTACACAAAAGGCTCCTCGGCGCTACTGGAATACCCCGCCTTCGCTCACGATCCCGTCATCGGATCCAGAAATGCCATTACGCCCGAACTGGTCTTAGCCGGCACGATCGCCCACGAAATCAGCCATTTTGTGCAATATCGATACGGCCCCAACACGCGGTGGTTAAAAAAGCGCTACCGCAAACCTCATGGAGAGGGATTTCGGGATATCTATCGAATACTGCGATCAAAGGTAGTAAACCCATATCTCCAAGATGTGTGAAAGATCAGATCAGTTGCTCGATCCATGCCCGTATTTTCGTCCAGACCGCAGATCACGTGAGCCCAGATGACTCTCCAAAAAAATTGGAGAGCGTCCATCAAGGAGACCTCTCTGAGTGGTACGCCACTCTAAAACGAGCGAGCATCGCGACAGGACGCGCATTTGGGACCATAATCCCCACCCTCTAGACGCCTCGAGCCTTCAAACTTATGGAAGTTGATCCGACAGCGGCGGGCTTTTGCCCCGCCAAACTCAGCAAACTCGATCATCACCTGATAAGTCGTTATATCGAGCCGAAAA
>CALKHC010000099.1 GCA_938091425.1 uncultured Luminiphilus sp.
AAAAAGTCTGTCTCGCAATCGAACTCCCGGAGATGCGCTACGATGTAGCTGTAGGCAATCTCGGCGCTCTCTTTCATCACCTCGCCGAGTTGACCGGTGAGCTTGAAGCCCCGGTTCAGGGTGTGGATCTTGGAAGACTCAATGCTGAGCGTCGCCCCGCCCATCGCGGTCCATGCGAGTCCCGTGACGACACCTCTGCCGCGCTGGGCACGCTCGGGTTTAAATCGCGCCTGACCGAGAATGTCTTCAACCTCTCGCTTGCCAATGCGCACCCGCTTGGTGTCTTCCTCCACCATTTTCAAAATAGACGCTCGCACCAGTGAACTCAGCCGCTTTTCCAGCCCCCGCACGCCCGCCTCCCGGCTGTAGGCATCGATGACCAAGCGAATGGCGGCGTCGTTAATGCGGATCTGATTGGGTTTGGCACCGTGGCGCTCGAGCAACTTTGGCCACAAATGGTTTTTGGCAATCGCCAGTTTTTCCTCGGCGATGTACCCCGACAGCCGGATCTCTTCCATGCGATCAAGAAGCGGCCCGGGAATCGTGTCGAGTTGATTGGCGGTGCACACAAACAACACCTTGGACAGGTCCACCCGCAGATCCAGATAGTGATCCAGAAACTCGCTGTTTTGTTCGGGGTCTAACACCTCCAACAAGGCAGACGCCGGGTCGCCCTGAAACGACGCCCCGATCTTGTCGATCTCGTCGAGCATGATCACGGGATTAGCAACCTCAACCTCTTTTAAGGCCTGCACAAGCTTGCCGGGCATGGCCCCAACATAGGTGCGCCTGTGGCCCTTGATCTCGGCCTCGTCGCGCATGCCACCCAAGCTGAACCGATAAAACTGGCGACCCAATGCCGCGGCAATGGATTTGCCAATACTGGTCTTCCCCACGCCGGGCGGGCCCACCAACAACAGAATGGAGCCATCAATGCTGCCCTTAAAGGCACCTACTGCCAAAAACTCGGTGATGCGGGCTTTCACGTCGTCCAAGCCGTCGTGATGCGCCTCAAGCGCAACGCGCGCCTGCTTCAGGTCAAGATTGTCCTCTGAATACACGCCCCAAGGCACGGAGGTTGCCCAGTCCAAATAGTTGCGGGTCACGCCGTATTCGGGGGACCCCGACTCCAGCACCTTGAGTTTACTGAATTCCTCCTCTATGCGATCCCGTACCTTTTGCGGCGGGTGCAAGTTTTCAAGCCGCTGCTGGAAGCGCTCGAGGTCGGAGGTGTTGTCATCTTTGGAGATCCCCAGTTCTTTCTCGATCACCTTCATCTGCTCGCGCAAAAAGAACTCGCGCTGATTGGCCGAGACTTTTTCATTTACCTGAGTGCTGATTTGCCCCTGAAGCGTGGCAACCTCTTTCTCACGCTTTAACAGCTCCAGCACTTTGGTCATGCGCTGGGTCAGAGGCAGAGTCTCGAGTATCTCCTGCAACTGCTCACCGCTTGCCGTGGTCAGCGCTGCGGCAAAGTCGGCCAACAAGCTCGGTTGGTTGGGATTGAACTGCCCGATATGTTGCTTGAGCTCTTCGCTGTAAAGAGGGTTGAGTGGCAAAAGCTCTTTGATCGCAGCGATCACGGCCATGGCGTAGGCCTTGATCTCATCGCTTTCAAGGTCTCCCTGACTCCGGGGGTACTCAACCTGAGCAATTAGGGGCCCCTGCTGGTTAAGCCACCGCACGATGCGAAAACGACGCAACCCCTGTGCCAAAAACTGCCCCCCATGCTCCGCCATAGGCGGCCGGTGCAATCGCACCACGCAACCAGTGGCAGGGAATTGTTGAGGGGCGGCTTTGCCAGGATCAGCTTCATCTACAAAGGCAAGGCCCAGTAGCCCGGTGCCCTGCTGCGCAATGGCATCTAGGGTCGCCTGCCAGTTATCAGGATTGAATGAAACCGGCTGCACCTGTCCGGGGAAAAAAGGCCTGCCCGGCAACGGCAATAGGACGAGCGTATCGGGCAGCACATCATCGGCCACCGCCGGCGTACCCAAGTCATAGTCTGCTGCCGACGCACCCTCGGGCGGCAATACCTCGCCGTCATATTGAATGTCGTCTTCCCTGTCCATTGCGCCTCCACTCGGGCAGCGCCGCTGCCTTCCTGATGTGTGAGGATATGGGGGCAAGATGGGCGCAATTCAAGTCGAGGCAAGTCATCACAAGTGCCACAATGGGCGCCACGGTAGCTCAAACGACAACTGGCTTAGCCACAATGAGGCACCAGCAAGGGGATCACGGGCCCTGAAAATACCAAGTTAGAGAGAAAACGGCTGAGCGATTCGAATCAGCCGGTCAGGATAGGTCTACTCGTCGCCCTGAGAGGGCACGACAGGCTGCGGTGCTACAGGGAACGGCGCAATTTTTGCACTGCCACCTTCAGAGATGCGCGCGGCGCCCTCTTTGTCCACTTCGTCAATGCGGACGATGGACTGCAAGGGAATGTAGCTTCTTTTCACGCCAGAGAACTCTTTTTTAAGCTTTTCTTCGCCGGGGTCAACCAGAATCTGGGATCGCTCTCCGAACACCAGTTCTTCGATCTCTACAAAACCCCACATATCGCTCTGATAAATCTGCCGGGCAAAAACCTCGTAGACCTGGCCACCATTGTGGAAAATGACTTTATACATGGGCTGAGACGACATGGGGGCTCCCAATGAACCGAGGTGGTGCTGAAAAAGGGGCGGAATGGTAACACTTTGCGCACAAAGCTCCACCTTTGGACAACAACCCCGTCTGCAGGCGCTATACTCCGCGCCCTTGGCCATTATTGAGTCGCCGCGCGTGACAAGGCGCATGGACAAAAGATGAGTAACGCAGGCACCAAAAAGCTGTTTGTCGAGACACACGGCTGCCAGATGAACGAATACGATTCCGCCCGGATGGCAGACCTATTGGGTGCCAGCCACGGCCTCGAGCAGACCGATTCGGCCGATGAGGCGGACGTGCTGTTGCTCAACACCTGCTCCATTCGCGAAAAGGCGCAGGAGAAGGTGTTTCACCAGTTGGGTCGCTGGAAGCACCTGAAGCAAAAAAATCCTGATCTCATCATCGGTGTGGGCGGCTGTGTGGCCAGCCAGGAAGGCGCTGAAATCGGTAAGCGGGCGCCCTATGTCGACCTGATATTTGGCCCACAAACGCTGCACAGACTGCCGGAAATGATCGATGATCGTCGCCGCGGAGAGCCCGTGGTCGTCGATGTCAGCTTCCCCGAGATCGAGAAATTTGATCGTTTGCCCGAACCCAGTGTCGCGGGTCCCACGGCGTTTGTGTCGATCATGGAGGGCTGCAGCAAGTACTGCACGTTTTGCGTGGTGCCCTACACCCGCGGCGAAGAGGTCTCGCGGCCGGTGGACGATGTCATCGCTGAAATTGCGGGTCTGGCAGATCGCGGTGTGAAAGAAGTTAACCTGCTGGGTCAAAACGTGAACGCCTTTCGCGGGCGCAACCACCTTGACGAGATCGTTGATTTCGCCGAGCTACTCCATCTGGTGAATCTGGTGCCGGGCATCGAGCGGATTCGTTATACGACGTCTCACCCGGTCGAGTTTACCGACGCCATTGTCGCGTGCTACGCCGAAATACCCAGCCTGGTAGACCACCTGCACCTGCCTGTGCAAAGCGGATCGGATCGTATTCTCATGGCCATGAAGCGCGGACACACGGCACTCGAGTACAAGGCAACGATCCGCGCATTGCGCAAGATTCGACCTAACATCTCGCTGTCATCCGACTTCATTATCGGCTTCCCCGGCGAGACCGAGGCCGATTTTGCGGCCACAATGAAATTGATCGAAGAGATCGGCTTCGATACGTCTTTCAGCTTTATTTACAGCGCGCGCCCTGGCACACCCGCCGCCGAGCTGCCTGACGAAGTGGCAGAAGCCGTGAAAAAGCAGCGTCTGCATATTCTTCAGGCGCGCATTGCACAGCAGGCGCAGCAGATCTCAGAGTCGATGGTGGGCACGACCCAGCGCATATTGGTCACCGGCTACGCAAAAAAAGACCCCGGTCAGCTCTCGGGGCGCACGGAAAACAACCGCGTGGTG
>CALKHC010000100.1 GCA_938091425.1 uncultured Luminiphilus sp.
AAGGTCAAAATCGATATTGCCATCGCGGATGGCCTGGTCGATCAGACCATAGAGGCCATTTCTAAGGCCGCACAAACCGGCAAGATCGGGGACGGCAAGATCTTTGTCTCTTCCCTCGAGCATGTCACCCGCATCCGAACCGGTGAGACCGGCGAAGAAGCGCTGTAATTCTGAGCCTTGGAGAACATTCTCATGGAATACGATATTTTTCAGTTGCAGTACGCACTGGACACTTTCTACTTCCTCGTCTGTGGTGCGCTGGTCATGTGGATGGCCGCGGGATTCGCCATGCTCGAGGCAGGTTTGGTCCGGTCGAAGAACACGGTCGAGATTCTGACCAAAAACGTTACGCTGTTTGCGGTGGCTTGCATCATGTACATGGTGGTGGGCTACAGCATCATGTATGGCGGCGACATTTTCCTCAGCACGATCACAGGGTCGGGTGCCGTTGAAGGCGGCGAGGAAAATGCGACCTATGCGCCCTCGGCGGACTTCTTCTTCCAGGTGGTCTTTGTTGCCACGGCGATGTCGATCGTATCTGGCGCCGTCGCTGAGCGGATGAAGCTCTTTGCTTTCCTCGCCTTTGCAGTCGTCATGACCGGGTTTATCTACCCGATGGAAGGTAGCTGGACTTGGGGCGGTAACCCGGTATTCGGCATGTACACGCTGGGCGATCTGGGTTTCCTTGACTTTGCCGGCAGTGGCATCGTGCACATGGCCGGTGCAGCGGCAGCGCTCGCAGGCGTCATTCTGGTCGGCGCTCGCAAGGGCAAGTACGGGCCGAATGGCGAAGTGAACGCGATTCCCGGTGCGAACCTGCCGCTGGCAACGCTGGGCACGTTCATCCTCTGGTTGGGGTGGTTCGGCTTTAACGGCGGTTCGGTACTGGCAACGGCGTCAGTCGACTCAGCCAACGCGGTAGCGGTGGTCTTCATGAACACCAATCTCGCTGCGGCCGGTGGATGCATCGGCGCGCTGATCGTGGCCAAGCTGTTGTTTGGCAAGGCTGACCTGACTATGGCACTGAATGGCTGCCTTGCTGGTCTGGTGGCGATCACTGCAGGTCCGGACACACCGTCTGCGCTTCAGGCGACCATCTTCGGTGCACTGGGTGGTCTGTTGGTGGTCTTCTCCATCACCACTCTCGACAAGATGAAGATCGACGATCCGGTCGGTGCGATTTCTGTCCACGGCGTAGTGGGTCTGCTGGGTCTGTTGCTGGTGCCGGTCACTAATGACGGTGCAAGCTTCTCCGGTCAGATCATCGGCGCGTTGACGATCTTCGGCTGGGTCTTCGTGACTTCGGCGATCGCCTTCTTCGTCATCAAGATGGTCATGGGCCTGCGCGTCTCCGAAGAAGAGGAGTACGAGGGCGCCGACCTCAGCGAGTGCGGCATGGAGGCATACCCCGAGTTTGCCGCCGTCAAGTAACTACCCTGTCCTCTCATGGCAGTTTGGGCCCCTTCGGGGCCCTTTTTTTTGGCGCGTGAATACCACTTGAGCAATTCGTGGCCTAGGTCGCCAGGGTGAGTAAGGGCGCCGTGACGAGCGTCTGATGCGCATTCTGTGACTATCAGGCATTGCTAAAAACGCATTCAGCCGGATAATGGGGCTTCAGAATAAAGGGGCGTTCTCATGAAACTGGTCACAGCCATTATCAAACCGTTCAAGATGGACGACGTGCGAGCCGCGCTCTCCGATATTGGTGTGCAGGGTGTGACGGTCACAGAGGTGAAGGGCTTCGGTCGGCAGCGGGGCCACACCGAGCTTTACCGTGGTGCCGAGTACGTCGTGGACTTCCTACCCAAGCTCAAGCTGGAAATTGCGGCTCCCGAGGAGCAGGTCGAGGCAATTGTGGAGGCCATTATCGCTTCGGCCAGTACCGGGAAGATTGGCGATGGCAAGATCTTCGTCGCACCCCTTGAGCAAGTGGTACGTATCCGAACCGGTGAAACCGGCGTTGAGGCAATCTGAAGCGGCTAGCCTAATCCCTTCTGGCCCGCGAGCTGTTCGATAGCACTGGGCAATTCAGACAGTTCCTGCACCACCCTGGATGCGATCTCACTCTCGCCCCCGTCGGGCTTGAACCAGATGGCTTTTGCACCGGCCGAAACCGCGCCCACTATATCGTTGTCGTGACAATCGCCGACATGAATGACCTCATCGGCTGACACCCCCGCCTGTTCGAAGGCTTTATGGAAGAGCGCCGTATCAGGTTTACTGATGCCGAATTCCTCGGCGCGCCAGGCGTAATCAAAGCACGATCCAATCTGCGTTTTTCGCACATCGGCATTGCCGTTGGTCAGTGCGCCGAGCTGGAACTGATGCCCCAGAGCGGTGAGCACCGACAGGGCATCGGCGTAGAGGACTACCTCGTGGCGCTGCGACAGGAATGCGGCGAAGGCCTCACCCGCCGCCGATTCGGCTTCTCCGTCAGGGACGCCATGGTGGTGCAGGAGCTGCTCAATAAAGGACTGCCGAAACAGGCTGATGTGGTGCGTCAGCTCCGGCTTCTCTTCGAGCAGGGTACGGCGGAGGTCTGCTATCTGCTCCCGGGGGGTGGCCGCCAATGCAAGCGAGGGAAACCGGGCGTTGAGATAGGACCACTGTGCCGCTTCTGCGGCCTCCAGTGCTGGCCTGACATCCCAAAGGGTGTCATCGAGATCGAAGGTGATAAGGCGGATGGTGGTACTCATAAGAAGTTACTGAACGATGTCGATTCTTCTGGGTGGAAAGCGCGCGGCGATGGATTCACCCGCTCGCGGGGAGTTGCCCAATGACTTCGGCCAGATATTCGAGGAACAAGGTGCCGTCCTCCGCCCTGTAGCGCTGCGTATCATGAGAGCCGACGCCCAGCACGCCGATGTCATCCTCGCCCGAGCGGATTGCTACTAACGCCGCTGATCCTTCTGTTGCGTCGGTGCCAAAGACAGCCTGCATTTCCTTCGGGCGCAGCACGCCCGAGAAGCTGCCACCTTGGCGGACTAATTTGCCGGCCAAAGGCGCTTCCTCGGCGTCGCCGGATGCCTCATCAAGCCAGACTAAAGCGCCCATGTCGGCCTTGAAATTCCCGGTGATTTGATCCAGCCAGATCTTGGTCAAATCGGCTCGGGTTTCTCCCGCTAGCAGGGCCAAGATGGTGTCACGGGTGGCATCGAGCAGGCGATCATTTTCTCTGCCGATATGGGACAGTTCAGTCAGCTTCTGTCGCGAGGCGATATTGCGCTCCCGCAACACGCTGACCTGTCGTTCGACTAAAGAGACGGCACCCTCGCCCCCGTGTGGCAAGTTGAGCACCGCCAGCAAGCCAGGTCGATCCTGCAAAAAGTTGGGATGCGCTCTGAGAAAGGCTTCTACGTCTTTGGGATCCAGTGTGTCGGGCATTATTTTCGCTCTGGTTCAGTTGCCGTGATCGTGACTCAAGTGCGTTTGTGGTGGGGAAGGAGTGTCGTGACGCAGTGCTGCTGACGAATCAGTCCCTCAGAGAGATGGTACCGTCAAATACGGATGCGGTGGGCCCTCCCAGCCAGACAGGGGCCTCAGCACCGTCCCAGCTGACCGATAGTTTTCCCCCGGGTAGCTCCACCGCAACGGCGGGATCCAGTAAACCGAGTCGGATACCGTGAACGACTGCTGCACAGGCCCCTGATCCACAGGCCTCTGTCTCCCCGACCCCGCGTTCGTACACCCGCAATTTCAGTTTAGTCCGGGATAGTATCTGCATGAATCCCACATTGACCCGGTCGGGAAAACGTTCGTGGGATTCAATCAATGGACCCAGCGTGTTGACCGGCGCAGCATCGCAGTCATCGATCATCAAAACGGCATGGGGATTGCCCATCGACAGCGCGCCAATTGACAGACTTTGTCCCTGAACTTCCAGCGGATACTGGGAGGCCAGCTCGGGCGCGGTGAAGGGGATGACAGCAGGTTCAAATCGGGGTGCCGCCAGCCCGGCGAACACGCGCCCATCCTCCGAGAAACTGAGTGCAAGTGGTTCGCCGTCGGTCAATAACTGGAGCTCACGCTTTTGTGTCAGTTGCTTTTCACGCAGAAAGCGGCCTACACACCGAGCACCATTGCCGCATTGGCCAGCCCGAGAGCCGTCGGCGTTGTAAATGGCGTAGCGAAAATCGGCCTCGGGGTCATCGGGTGGTGTGAGCAGCAGGATCTGGTCGCAACCAACGCCGCGTCGGCGGTCTGCGATGCGTTTCAACTGTGCCGTGCTGAGATCGACCGCCTGTGTGACACCGTCAATCACCACGAAGTCGTTACCTGCGCCCTGCATCTTGGTGAACCCCAGCTTCACGACGTGGGACCCTGCGGGATGATTTCTCTCTGCCACAAGTCGCTCAAAGATTCCCGCTGACCTACCAAATGCACAGATTCCCCCGAGACCATCACCTCGGCCGCTCGAGGACGAGTATTGTAGTTGGACGCCATGGCAAAGCCGTAGGCACCCGCACCCATCACAGCCAGCAAGTCGCCTTCAGACAACGCCATTTGCCGGTCTTTGCCAAGAAAGTCCCCGGTCTCACAGATGGGGCCGACGATGTCCCAGTTTTGGGCCCTACCTTCACGCGGGGTCACGGCCTGAATATCCTGCCACGCCTCGTAGAGTGCGGGTCGCAGTAAATCGTTCATTGCGCCATCGACCACGGCGAAATCCTTCGCCGTGGTGGGTTTCAGGTATAGCACTCTGGTCAATAGGACGCCTGCAAGGGCGACGATGGAGCGTCCCGGCTCTAGAACCAACTCCAAATCCCGAGACCCCAGCCGCTGCGATAGAACGCTCAAGTAGTCTTCGACCGCCGGCGCACTCTCCTGATAGCTGACCCCTAAACCGCCGCCAATATCGAGGTGCTGAAGACTGATGCCCTGTGCTTCGAGGTCATCGATCAGTGCCAACAGGCAATCAAGGGACTCCAAAAAAGGTGCGATGTCGAGGATTTGACTGCCGATGTGGCAATCAATACCAACGGGGGTCAAAGCTGGATTGCCATGGGCGACCTGATAAAGGCGTCGTGCAGTATCGACATCGACGCCAAATTTATTCTCGCGCAAGCCCGTTGAGATGTACGGGTGGGTGCCCGCATCGACATCGGGATTGACCCGCACAGATACGGGCGCCGTTCTTCCGGATATCGTCGCGACGTCCGCTAGCGTCAGCAGTTCAGATTCTGATTCGACATTAAAACAACGGATACCGTGTTCGAGCGCCGACAGCATTTCCTGTCTCGTTTTGCCAACGCCAGAGAACACGACTTTGGTCGCCGTCCCCCCCGCGGCGATGACGCGCTCCAGTTCACCGATCGACACGACGTCAAACCCAGCGCCAAGCCCGGCCAACACATTGAGCACGGCCAGGTTGGAATTGGCTTTCACCGCGTAACAAATCATATGCGGCCGATCTGTTAGTGCAGTTTGGTAGGCGAGGAATGCAGATTCGATCGCCTGCCGCGAATACACATAGGTCGGTGTACCATGAGCCTCGGCGATGGCTTCGAGCGATGCGGCCTCGCAGTGGAGCGAGCCTTGCTGGTGCTGAAATGCAGACATCAGTAAGCCGTCGCCGATGAGTCATCGGGCTCAGCCGGACGCAAGGGCCCTTGCTGACCACAGCTGGCCAGCCAAGTGCAAAGCAGGACGATGAGAAAGGTCCTCACAGTTTGACCTCGGCAAAAGGCGCAGTATAACAGCGCAGTGTGGCGCGCCCATGATGAGGCAGCCTGTGGCATTGTGTTTGGATAGCACTACAAAATCAGGGGGAACCGCCAGATATGGCAAGCAGTGACTATTACAAGCAGATCGAGGAGACATTCGAGGCGGTCGAGGTCGCCCTCGAATCATTGCCGGATGATGTCGATATCCGTGGCGCCGAGGGCGTGATCAACGTCACCTTCAGTAACGGCGTGGTCTTTGTTTTCAGTCGGCAGCCTCCCACTGAGCAGCTCTGGCTGGCGACCCCCGGCGGAGGCTTTCACTACACCTGGCATGACGACACTAGGACCTGGCGCGACACCAAAAGCGGTAAGTCCTTCCATGCCTTTTTGATCGAAGAGCTGGCGACGCACACAGGACTAGCACTAACTTGGGGTGACCATGAGGACACCCATAGCTAGCGCGCCGCTAGGAGTACCAGTGCCGCCTGCGCTGCGACGGCGACCTGTTTGGGCGCCGTACCACCAAAATGATCGCGCGCTGCGACGGAGCCCTCAAGCGTCAGCATCTCGAAAACATCGTCATTGATATCGCTGTGAAAGGACTGCAAGGTTTCAAGCGACAGCTCGGCGAGATCACAGTCGGCCGTCACACAATGAGCGACCGCTTTACCGACCACCTCATGGGCGTCACGGAATGCCACACCTGCTCGCACTAAATAGTCCGCTAGGTCGGTCGCGGTGGAAAAGCCGGCCAGTGCGGCTTGCCGCATCACCGTCTCGTTTGCCTCCATTGCGGGAATCATGTCGGCAAAGGCCCGTAGACAGTCGCCCAGTGTGATGACGGTGTCGAACAGCGCTTCTTTGTCTTCCTGATTGTCCTTGTTGTAGGCCAGGGGTTGAGATTTCATCAGCGTCAGCAAAGCCACTAGATTACCTGTCGCGCGCCCTGATTTACCGCGCACCAATTCGGGCACGTCAGGGTTTTTCTTCTGCGGCATGATCGATGAGCCGGTGCAGAATCGATCTGGGAGGGCGATAAACCCAAATTGCGCCGAGGTCCACAGCACCAGTTCTTCAGAGATGCGCGAGAGATGGTTCATCAACAACGCGGCTGTGGCACAGAACTCGATCGCAAAGTCCCGGTCGGCAACGCTGTCGAGGGAGTTCCGCGTGGGTGCGTCAAAGCCAAGCATCGCGGCAGTGGCGTCGCGGTCGATAGGGAATGTGGTCCCGGCCAGTGCAGCGGCCCCAAGGGGTGAAACATTCAATCGCTTCCGGCAGTCCATCAGGCGGCCGTAGTCTCGCTCCAGCATCTCGTTCCAGGCCAATAAATGATGGCCGAAAGTCACCGGCTGGGCCACCTGCAAGTGGGTAAACCCTGGCATGACGGTGCTTGCGTGCTGATCTGCCAGCATCACGATGCCAGTTTGCAGGCGGGTCAGCTCGGTGCTGATGTCATCGAGCTCGGCGCGCAGGTAGAGACGGAGGTCGGTTGCGACCTGATCATTGCGTGATCGGCCCGTATGAAGCTTCTTGCCCACGTCGCCAACCAGTTCGGTGAGTCGCGCTTCGATATTCATGTGCACATCTTCGCGTGCGACGGACCACTCAAAGGTCCCTTGCTCTATTTCGGCAAGGACATCGGCGAGACCCTGCTGAATTGCGGCATTTTCATCCGCTGTGATGACATCTGTGGACATCAGCATCTCAGCATGGGCCTTAGAGCCGGCAATGTCGTAGACAGCGAGTTGACGGTCAAAGGCTTCTGATGCGGTAAACCGCTGCACAAAGGCATCCGTGGGCTCGCTGAAACGTCCGCCCCATAGCTCCTGACTGTTCTCTTTCTCTCGATCGCTCATGATCTGCCATCGTCCCAAATTATTGCCCGACGATTCTACCTTGGACATCTTCCCACTGCCCTGTTTCAGAGCGGTGAAATGTCGCCCCATGCTAAACTGCGGCCATAAGTAGGGGGAATAACGTGTCTGAAAAAATCGTGATCGCTACACGCGAGAGTCCGCTCGCCCTGTGGCAGGCGGAACATGTGAAATCACGCCTTGAGTCGGCGCATCCCGGTATCGAGGTGTCATTGCTCGGCATGACATCGCGCGGCGACCAACTCCTCGACAAGCCGCTATTCAAAGTGGGCGGTAAAGGCCTTTTTGTGAAGGAGTTGGAAACCGCTTTGCTGGATGAGCGCGCCGATATCGCAGTTCACTCGATGAAAGACGTGCCGATGTTCATGCCCGACGGGCTGACTTTGGGTGTGATTTGTGAGCGTGAAGACCCCCGCGATGCGTTGGTGGGATGCACCGACTTCGACCAGCTTGCACAGGGCGCGTGCCTTGGCACCTCGAGTTTGCGTCGCAGTTGCCAACTGAGCCGGTATCGTCCTGACCTCGAGATCGGCTTTTTGCGGGGTAACGTCAACACGCGCCTCGCAAAACTGGATGGCGGCGAATTTGACGCGATTATTCTGGCCTGTGCCGGCCTGATTCGACTGGGTTTTGAGGACCGTATCGGTGCGGCGATCGACCCCGATTTGTCATTGCCGGCAGCAGGGCAAGGCGCGGTTGGGATTGAATTTCGTGAGACGGATCAACGGGTTCGTGACCTATTGGCGCCACTTCATCACGAGGATACGGCCACACGCGTGCTCGCCGAGCGAGCAGTAGTCCGCCGACTCGATGGTGGCTGCGACGTACCGATTGCGGCCTTCGCCGAGCTGGAAGGTGGCGACTTGTGGTTGCGCGCTCGGGTGGGCGCGACCGATGGAACCAGCCTCCTCGAGGCGGAGGCGCGAGGCGCTGACCCGGATCAGCTGGGCCAGAGCGTTGCAGAGATGCTGCTCTCTCAGGGAGCGGAGGATCTGATTCGCGCGGCGAGGGGATGACGGCGGTAGTTCTGACTCGGCCGCTGGCTGACAGCGAGCGACTGTCGCAGGCCCTGCAGCGCGAGGGCTTTCAAACGCGGGTTATGCCCATCATGACCATCGAAGCGATAACGGATGCAGATCGACTGCCCGTGCCCGCGGTAACCGACGATACCCTGTGCATTTTTATCAGCGCCAATGCGGTGCGCTTCGGGTTGTCTCAATTGGGGCCCAAGTTGGCGCGCCACGGTGATGCCACAGTGATTGCAGTAGGCAACAAAACACGCGATACGCTGGAAGCGGAAGGCATTAAGGCACAGGTGCCGGTTCGGGCTGACTCAGAGGGATTGTTGGCGATGCCCGAACTGTCGGCGCCTGATTCGCGCAATATTGTGATTGTAAAAGGTGAGGGCGGTCGCGAGTTGCTGGCGTCTGAACTGACTCGCCGTGGTGCCCGTGTTACAGAGTGGGAGTGCTATCGCCGATGCTGGCCAGACGTCGATGTGTCGGGATTAGCAGATATTGGTAGCGAGCTGATTTTTCAGGCAAGCAGTGGCGAGATACTGTCGCGGTTGGCAGAATTGTTGGCTGGTGAGGGACAGGCGGATCTGTTCCAATCACCGATCATTGTCCCCTCGGACCGTGTTGCCAGCCTCGCTACAGAAATGGGCTGGGGAAAGGTGATTCGCGCAGAAGATGCCAGCGACGATGCGTTCATGCGCGCGCTGAAGCGGCCTATACAGCCAGGAACCAACAGATGACAGAACCGGTTGCGCCCGCAGAGACTCTGACCGCGCCAACGACAAAGCCTGATGCGGTGAAGGGGCCGCAAGGACGCCGGTGGGCGATCGGGTTGTCGTTGGTCACGCTGCTGACGCTGGCCGGATTGACGGCGACCGGCTATTGGTTGGGGTGGCCCTGGGTGCAGGAGCAGTGGCAGCGATTCGACGACCTTGAGCGTCAGTTTGCCGACGCTCAGGCAGCGGTGACTGAACCAGAACCCGATGTGGCCGCGTTGGCGCGAGAAGCTGCCGATCAGCGTATCGAGGCCCGTCTGGCATCGGTTGAGGCCGACTGGCAACGGGAGCTCTCTGCCTTGCGCGCCCGTCAGAGTGCCGAGCGAGCTGAATCCGTGCGCCAGTTAAGCGGACGGATGGGGCGAGTGGAAGATCAGATGGACCGGCTGTTGGCGGTCGATCGCCGGGCTTGGTTGGGACAGGAGGCAGTATTTCTCACTCGCTTGGCCGGGCAAAGGTTACTGGTGGCGCGTGATGTGGATGCCGCGCTGGCTTTGCTGGAGCAGGCCGATGCCCTGCTGCGAGATACAGGCGAGCCAAAGTTTGAGGGTGTGCGCTTGGCGATTGCCCGGGACCGTGCAGCGTTGGCGGCGGTACCTCGGGTCGATCAGGTGGGGCTCTACGCGATGTTGTCCGGGCTCATTGATCAGGTAGACAAACTACAACTTGAGTTTGAGGCACCCTCTGCGGATGCCAAGGCGACCGTGTCTCCCGATGCAGGATGGTGGGCGCAGGCAACCAGCGGTTGGCACGCGGCGCTGGAAAAGCTGTCGGATCATCTTATTGTCAGGCGGCGGAGTGATGAGATCGCGCAGCTGATGACGCCTGAGTGGGCGGCACTGGCCAGGCAGAATATCCGTATGCTGATCGAGCAAGCGCAAATTGCCATGCTGTCAGCCAATCAGGCGTTGTTTGAGCGATCGTTACAACGTGCGTCTGGCTTCGTCGCCCTGTTTGCGGAACAAGACGCGGAACGCGTATCCAGTGTCGTTCAAGCCCTCGATGCGCTGCAAAGCGAGACGATTGCGCCCACGTTGCCCGAACTGATCGAAACCCGCAGTTTGCTGGAGGGCGAAGTGGAGCGGTTGGGCAACAGGACGGCGCCCTGACCATGGCAAGATTCAGTCTGTATCTGGTCTGCGGTCTGGTGCTGGGGGCCGTAATCGTCAATGCCATCTCGCAGGACCCGGGCTATTTGTTGTTGACTTGGGGTGACTGGCAGGTGGAGACATCTGTTTGGCTCGCGCTGAGTGCACTGATTCTCTCCCTGTTGCTGCTATGGCTCGTCCTCAGGGCGCTCCGCACGACGCTGAGAGTGCCTCGAGCATTGCGCCGTTGGTTAGGGTTGAGATCAGCTCGTGGTGCACAGCGCAGGGCCGATAAAGGCTTCGCCGCCTTTTTTGAAGGCCACTGGGATGTGGCGGAAAAAGCATTAAAAAAAGGCGGCATTAGCGATGAGCAAACACTCTTGCATCCGCTTTATGCTGCGCTTGCGGCATTACGCCGTGGCGAATTGGCGCGTGCGCTGACGTTATTGGAACAGGCCGAGACAGAGGGATCGGCGCCCGTCTCGCTCATAGTTCTGGTTAGGGCGGAATGTCACCTCAAGGCCGGTGCGACCGACGCGGCAGAACGTGTTTTAGAGCAGTTGCCCGCCTCGGATCGTAAAACCCCCCGCGCCAAGGTGCTGCGGGCCGAGCTGGCTTATCTGCAGCGAGATTGGCAGCCACTGATTGAGTTGCTACCCGATGTCCGGCGTGCCGGGACAGCACCCGATGAGCAGATCAACGTGTGGGAGCGGGAGAGCTGGACCGGTCTGCTGGCCGAGGCAGATGACGCCTCATCCACAGCGGTGTCTGTCTGGAAGCGCGCGCCCGATACACTCAAATCTCCGGGGCAATCGCTGTGGCCTTTGCTGCTGGATATTTTGCAACAGGACGAGCAAACGGATGCTTTGCAGAAGGTCCTCCAGGAACGCCTGCAGCAGTATTGCGAACCGGTGACGCTCGACGCTGTGAACTGCTTGCCCGATCGACAGTTAGTGAAAATGAAAAAAGCGGTGCAGCGCTGGCGCGATGAAGACAGCGAGGGTCGCTGCCATGCTGCGTTGGCCCGCATTGCACGCATCGAAGGCGATGCGGAGGCAGAGGCAGGCCTGTGGGCAGAAGCCCACGCGCGTCATCCGACTGCGTCACACGCTGCAGGCTGGGCTCACTGTCTGCGCAATCAGGGTAAAGAGTCGGAGGCGTCAGCGCTGGAGGCGGAGGCTTTGGCAGCGCTGCGCTAGCGGTATTGCGAGAATCCGCGGGCCCGCTGTGCTAGCGGCCCGGCAAGGTAATACCGAGAGATTCCCACAACGCATCAACCCGCTCGCGTGTGGTCGTATCCATGGCAATTGTTCGGCCCCACTCTCGCTGGGTTTCCCCTTCCCACTTGTGGGTGGCATCCATGCCAATCTTGGAGCCAAGCCCCGCGACGGGGGACGCAAAATCCAGATAGTCGATCGGCGTATTTTCCACGATGGTGCAGTCCCGGGCAGGGTCCATCCGCGTCGTCATGGCCCAGATCACGTCTTCCCAGGAGCGCGCGTTCACATCGTCGTCCGTCACGATGATGAACTTGGTGTACATGAACTGCCGCAAGAACGACCACACACCAAACATCACTCGCTTTGCATGACCCGGATATTCTTTGCGCATGGTGACCACGGCCATGCGGTATGAGCAGCCCTCTGGTGGCAAGTAGAAATCGCTGATTTCCGGGAACTGTTTTTTCAGTAGCGGCACAAACACCTCGTTTAGCGCTACTCCGAGGATTGCGGGCTCATCAGGTGGTCTACCGGTGTAGGTACTGTGATAGATCGGTTTATCTCGTGTGGTGATGGTTTCCACTGTGAACACCGGGAACCGTTCGACCTCGTTGTAGTAACCGGTGTGGTCGCCGTAGGGCCCTTCATCAGCCATCTCGTCGGGGTCAATATACCCCTCGAGAATGATCTCGCTGTGCGCGGGCACCATCAGGTCGTTCTTGCGACAGACGTCAGTGACACATTGGGCTAGATCGGTTTTCTTGCCGCGCAGCAGTCCTGCAAAGGCGTACTCGGAGAGTGAATCAGGCACCGGAGTCACAGCCCCAAGGGTGGTTGCCGGATCAGCGCCAAGCGCTACGGCGACGGGGTAAGGCTCTCCCGGCCGCTTCAGCTGCCAGTCACGAAAATCTAGCGCGCCCCCGCGATGCGACAGCCAGCGCATAATCAATTTATTGCGACCCAGCAGTTGCATGCGGTAGATGCCCAGATTCATGCGCTCTTTTTCGGGCCCGCGGGTAATGACCAATGGCCAGGTCACCAGTGGGCCGACGTCACCTGGCCAACAGGTCTGAATCGGCAGTTGAGTGAGGTCGACCTCGTCACCCTCCAGCACCTGCTGTTGGCAGGGTGGTTTCTTGACGACATTGGGCCCCATGGTCAGGATTTTTTTCAGCAGTGGCGCCTTGTCTACGAGATCCCGAAAGCCTTTCGGAGGGTCGGGTTGGCGCAGGTAGGCCAGCAGTTCGCCGACGCCACGCAGGGCCTCGACGTTTTCTTCGCCCATGCCCAACGCCACACGTCGCTCCGCGCCGAACAGATTAGCAAGAACGGGGATATCAGAGCCTTTGGGGTTCTCGAATAACAGCGCCGGCCCGCCGCCGCGCAAAGTGCGGTCGGCGATTTCGGTCATCTCCAGATTGGGGTCGACCTCAGCGGTAATGCGCACCAGATCGCCCCGTTTCTCGAGCTCACTGATGAACTCCCGCAGGTCGACAAAACTGGGCATAGCGGGGAATTACTTCCGCTTCATTGACTTGAAGAATTCTTCATTGGACTTGGTGTCCTTTAGCTTGTCGAGTTGGAACTCGATGGCGGGCAGGTCTTCCATGCCATGAAGCAGCTTGCGCAAAATCCACATACGCTGCAGTTCTTCTTCGCCGGTCAGCAGCTCTTCGCGACGCGTTCCTGATCGACGGATATTGATGGCAGGGTATACGCGCTTCTCCGCGATCTTACGATCGAGGTGCAGCTCCAAGTTGCCCGTGCCCTTAAATTCTTCGTAGATGACTTCGTCCATCTTCGAGCCGGTATCGATCAGCGCCGTAGCGATAATCGAGAGGCTGCCGCCTTCTTCGATATTTCTTGCTGCGCCGAA
>CALKHC010000101.1 GCA_938091425.1 uncultured Luminiphilus sp.
CTGCGTCGCGCGCGCTAAATCCGGCCAAGCGGATCGCAACGTTGTCGCTTAGTGGGATGTTGACCATGCCGTCTACTTCGTAGCCCGTGCCTCCACTTGAGGTCGAGGAGACCCCCGCGCCAATATTGGCATCAAACGCACTGGGATCAGGCTTGTTGGTAATCACTCGAATGGCACCACTTTGAGATGAGGCGCCATAAAGTGTCGATTGAGGACCCGCGAGTGCTTCTATTCTCGCGAGGTCTACAGGATAAATATCAGGCGCCGCCGAGGTCAGGGACATGGGCTGCTCATCCAGATAGATCGCTGCCGTTGGGTCTACCAAGAACCCGCCGCCATCACTGACTCCGCGGAAGACAATCGTATTTTGGCCCGGCACTGTGGTTTGCACATTCAAACCGGCAACCTGTCGCGAGAAATCTTCGAGCGTAGTGATGCCCTGCTTTTGCAGGTCCTCGCCAGAAATAGACTGCACCATCATCGGGATATCTTGTGATGATTCCGCGCGCTGACGGGCTGTGACCACGACTTCTTCAAGCTCGGCACTCCAGCCCAAACCGGCACTGCCGGCGCCAATGGCCGCGGCAACGCCTGCAACAATGGTTTTACGGTGGAATGTGGTAGGACGTGTTTTGTACTGATATGACACGACGTGCTCCTCCAGTGCCCCGACACAGGGCTTTTGGTAGCGGCCGCCGCTTATCGCTGGCGAACCGCTAATTTTAGTTATAAAAACGCAGATACCCTGTGAAGATATAATAGTTACAGGGTTTCGGCAACATGACCGGACATGGCTTATCGCACTGCGCGGGCCGAGAATTCGGCGCTGAGAAGGAGGGCATTGGGGATGACATTATCCGCGTGGCTGTCGCTGGCATTGGTGTGTCTGCTGGGCGCGATGTCGCCCGGGCCGAGTCTCGCCATCGTGGTGCGTCACTCGGTCACTGGCGGCACCCGCGCGGGCGTTATCTGTGCGTTGTCGCACGGTTTTGGCATTTTCCTGTGGGCGGCGCTCATGGTCAGTGGATTGGGCGCGTTGCTGTTGGCTCAGCCAACCTGGTTTGACGGATTGCGTGCCCTTGGGGCCGGATTTCTCCTGTATCTCGGCTCGCGCGCGCTCATGACGCAGCGGGGTGCCTCTGCCGATACTGGTCGGGCGAATAGCGGAGGCGGCAAAGCGGCGAGAGAAGGCCTTGTCATGGCTTTATCCAACCCGAAGGTCGCCGTTTTTTTTGCGGCGCTTTTCAGCCAGTTTATCCAACCCGATGCCACGCTGAAGACCCAGTTCATGATCGCGACCACTGCAGCCGTAATTGACGCCCTCTGGTACACAGTGGTGGCCGTGCTGTTGTCCCGACCTGCCTGGTCGGGACGTTTCATGCAGCACGGTGGCTTGTTGGACCGCGGGTTTGGCGTGATACTCATTGTGCTGTCGGCGGCGGTACTGTGGTCGATCTGGCAGCCACTCTGATCCGAGGGACACAGTTTAAAAAATAATAAAGAGGGGCAGCCGTGGCCGTACGCTGGCGCATCGCCATCCTGTTGGCGGTCATTACCACTATCAATTACGTCGACCGGTCGGTATTTGGCGTGGTGGCACCCGCAGTGCGAGGCGAGTTTGGCATTGGTGATGCCGATTACGGACTGATCACCAGCGGCTTCTTGTTGGCCTACGGCATTGGCCAGCTGATTTCGGGCCCACTGATCGACCGGCTGGGCACCAAACGCGCTTTCAGTCTTGCCGCGATATTCTGGAGCGTGGCGACGATCCTGCATGCCTTGGGTCGTGGACTATGGAGTTTTTTCACGCTGAGGGTGATTCTGGGTATTGCCGAGGCGGCAAACTTTCCTGCTGCCAGTAAAGCGGTCGCCCAGTGGTTTCCTGCCCATGAGCGTTCGACCGCAGTGGCCATCTTTATGCTGGGGGCGGGCCTCGGCGCAATCATCACACCGCCACTCACGGTCTGGACAATGCAGTCGCTGGGTTGGCAATGGGCTTTCATCATTCCGGGTTCACTGGGGCTGGTGTGGGTCATACTGTGGCAGCGCTGGTATCACCCACCCGAGACACACCCGGCCATAGAGCCGGCCGAGCAAGCCTTAATACTCGATAACCGGTCTGGTCAGCACAGTGAGGCTGGCTGGCGAGCATTGCTCTCGCATCGGGAATTCTGGGGCATTCTGATCGCCCGCGTGGTCAGTGACTTTCCGTTTTATTTCTTTCTGTTTTGGCTGCCCCAGTACCTCATCGACGTCAGAGGCTTCGACCTCCGGGCTATCGCCTTATTCGCCTGGTTGCCCTGGGTTGCGGCTGATCTTGGCGCGCTTGTCGGCGGCACCATGAGTTCATCATTGGTGACGCGAGGACACTCCATTGATCGCGCGCGCAAAATGGTCATCTGGCTCGGAGCCTTGCTAGTCGCTGTTGCAGTGGTGCCCGCTTACTACACTCAATCCAGCGCGCTGGCGCTGGCCTTGATCTGTTTTGGCTTATTCGCCATCCAAATTAAGGGCGCCGTGTTCTTTACACTGCCCACGGATCTCTTTCCTGCTGACCGCGTAGCGACGGTGTGGGGGGTGTTCGGCGCGGTCGGGAGTCTGGGCGGGAGCCTGCTAGGGCTACTGGCAGGCTTCATGATTCAGGAGGCGGGATATGAGAGTGTCTTTTTGCTCATAGCCAGCTTGCATCTGATCTCGGCGGCGCTATTGCAGATCTTTGTCCCGAAAATTGCAATGGTCACCGATTGAACCGCTGTGTTCAGAGAGAGGCGATGACCTCTCCCAAGACCGCGAGGTATTGCGCACCCACGGCGCCGTCAATCACCCGGTGATCGCAGGACAATGTGGCGTTGAGCACTGTTGCAATGCGCTGCTCGCCGGCTTCGACCACAACCTGTTGAGTTGCCTTGCCCAGCGCCAGAATGGCCCCCATGGGCGGATTCACAATGGCTGTAAATTGGGTGATCCCATACATGCCCAGATTGGACACGGTGAAAGAGCCGCCTGAGATGTCTTTTTTAGCCAGTTTGCCGGTTTGGGCTTTATCAGCCAGTTCGGCAGTGGCATTGGCGATCTCAGCCGGCGACTTGGTGTCAGCGTTGTAGACCGTGGCGGGGTAGAGCCCGTCATCGGTGGCGATAGCGACCGAAACATGCGCTGCGGTGAATTGGTGAATGTCGTCGCCTACCAGGTTGACGTTGACGCGGGGCTCTTTCATGAGCGCTTGCGCCACACACCAGACGATAAGATCGTTGACCGAGACTTTGACATCGCCTGATTCGTTCAGCGCGGTGCGATGTGCGAGTAAGCCGTCCAATTCGTACTCGGCCGTGAGGTAAAAGTGAGGGATGGTCTGTTTCGCCTCAGTCAGTCGGCGCGCAATGGTTTTGCGGGTCGCAGTCAGCGGGATGACCTCGACCCCCTCAGGTGCATCACTATCGCCTCCCGCGGCTGCTTTCACATCCTCGTCGGTGATGCGGCCGCGGCGACCCGTCCCGGTGACGGTGCCCAGGTCGACACCCAGTTCGTCTGCCAATCGACGCACACTCGGGGAGGAGCGGGTGTAGGCGTCTCCAGTCTGAACGCTTTGCTTCGCTGCAGCCTCGCCGGTAGCGGGCTCGGCTGTGGCTTCTGCAGGGGGCGCGCTGCTGTGCGCGGCAATAAAGGCGTCGATATCACTATCGGCCACGTTGGCGCCAGCAATCACGCCAAGGAGAGCACCCACTGGATGCGCATCACCCGCTGACACCAGCACACGACGAAGGACGCCCTCTACTGGGGAGTCCCAAACGTTAACGATTTTGTCAGACTCCATCTCGAAAACTTCATCGCCTTTGGCAATAGCATCACCCTCTGATTTGTTCCAGGTGGTGATGGTGCCCTCGACCATTTCGATGCCCCACTTAGGCACGGCGATGGGATAGATGTCGCTCACTGATCTGCTCCTAATATCGCGCTATTTACGCCAGAGTGGCTTTGATCGCCGCCGTGATTTGGTCTGCGTCTGGTAGATAAGCCGCCTCCAATTCAGGAGAGAACGGCGTTGGGCTGTGAGGCGCACAGACCTGCTTGATCGGCGCCTTTAGACTGCTGAAGGCTTTGTCCGCCGCCAGACCCGCAATGTCTGCGGTCAGCCCGCAACGCGGCGGCGCCTCGTCAACAATGACCAACCTACCGGTTGCTTCCACGGATTCGAGAATCGCGTTCTCATCCAGCGGCGAAGTGGTTCGCGGATCAATCAGATCGCAGCTGATGCCTTCTTCAGCCAGCGTATCGATAACAGCCGCCGCTTTGGGGACCATTTGCCCGAAGGCAACGACTGTGACGTCATCACCCTCACGAACAAAATTAGCCTGTCCGAACGGGATGGTATACATCTCATCGGGAACGTCCGCGGTCTCTTGGTAGAGAATCTTTGGCTCAAAAAACAGCACCGGGTCATCGTCTTGTATGGCCGACAACATCAGTCCCTTGGCGTCATAGGCGTTGGAGGGCACCACAACCTTGAGGCCAGGGAAGGACGTCATTACCTGATACATGGCCTGACTGTGTTGTCCCGCGGCACTGAAGCCGCCACCGGACGAAAAGCGGATCACCGCAGGGCAGCGGCTCTTGCCGCCAAACATGTAACGGAACTTCGCCATCTGATTCACGATCTGATCCATACACACACCGATGAAGTCGGCGAACATAATCTCTGCCACAGGCCGCATGCCGACTAAGGCGGCGCCCGCGGCGGCGCCGACAATGGCGGACTCGGAGATAGGCGTATCGATACAGCGGTCGGGCCAACGGTGATAGATCCCCTCGGTAACGCCAAAGACGCCACCTACCGAGCCCACGTCTCCCGAGCTGCCGCTGCAGCCGGCCACGTCTTCGCCAATGACAAAGACTGACTCGTCCTGCTCCATCGCCTGGTGCAGGGCCTCGTTAATCGCATCGCGCATGGTTTTCTCAGGCATGATCTTCCCCCTTTAGGCCGTGGCGGTGTATTGAATGTAAACGTCTTCCGTGACCTGTTCGGCCGTCGGCCGTGCTGCGGCCTTGGCGTCTGTCACAGATTGCTCGATCTCCGCCATCACCTCTGCGTCAATCCCGTCAAGTTCGGCCTCGCTGAGCTCACCGCTCTCGGCCATCCGCGCGCGGAAGTTTTTCAGCGGGCAGTGGTTCTCCCGAAGATCTTCCAGTTCGCCCTCCGCCCGATAAGCCTGCGGATCGCCAACAAAGTGCCCATGGTAACGACCTTGTTCTGCAAACACGCCCGCGGGGCCGTTGCCGGCTCGCGCATGGGCAATCGCTTTGCCTGCCGCCTCGTAGACAGCAAAAAAGTCAGCGCCATCGGCCACGAAGACCGGGAAGCCAAAGGCTTCGGTGCGGGCCTTCAGGTCATCGCAGCCCACCGCGTAGTTGATCGAGGTGTGCTCGGAGTAATAATTGTTCTCAATCACGAAAACAGCGGGTGCCTGTAATACGACAGCCATATTCATTGCTTCAAAGCAGGTGCCTTGATTGACCGAGCCATCGCCAGAAAAGGACACAGCCACTTTCCCGTTTTTGCGAATCTTCGCGGCGAGTGCCGAGCCCACTGAAATCGGCGGGCCCCCAGCCACAATTCCGTTTGCACCCAGAATACCTTTATCGATATCTGCGACGTGCATGGAGCCGCCTTTGCCCTTGCACAGGCCCTCAGAAGAGCCGAACAGCTCTTTCATCATGCCGGAGACTTCCGCGCCTTTGGCGATGCAGTGCCCATGGCCGCGGTGAGTAGAGATGATGGTGTCGCTCTCGTCGAGGTGGGCGCAGACGCCAACCGCATTGGCTTCCTGACCTGTGTAGAGGTGAGTAAACCCCGGAATCTGGCCGTTCATGATTTCTGCGTTGACCCGCTCTTCGAATTCGCGAATCGTCCTCATAGTGCGATAAGCGTGCAGAAGGGTTTCCTTTGGAATGGACACGTTGGGTCTCCTTGGATGTTTTGATTTTGATAGCTTTCCCAGTTGAGGTGACATTGCAACAGATTACATCCCGGATGCAATGTGCAGGTCGACATCTGCCGCCCCCAAGCGCTCAGGCAAGTTAACCCTGACCTCAAAAACAGTCAACAGTGCTTTTTTTCTGCTCGCGATGCGGGTTGTTCGGCGCCGTGTCGACTGTCCGACTCAGAGGTCACTGGAAAAAGCTGGGTTGATGCAGAGTCGGCGTTGCGGGGAGCGCGCCGGTCTCTCATGCCGCGCCCAGTTCAGTCGCTCTTAGTCGGGTCGCTATTAGTGAAGCCGCTCTTAATAAAGTCTTTTGGGAAACAGCATGAAGAACCAATCTTCAATCAGCTGAAAGCTGTCTCGAGCCGGTTGCTTCTGGACGGTTTCAACGTCGTTTTGCCACAGGAGTTTACCGGCGTCATCCAGTTTGACTTCCCAACTGTTCGCCGGGTTCATATCGCGCAGGATGGTTTGTGCCAGCTCCTCGGCCAGCCCCTCACTGTCAATGACAGCAATCATCTCCGAGTTCAGGAAGGCAGAGCGCGGATCCAAATTGGCGGAGCCAATGATGGCGAAGCGGCGATCGATCACCATCGATTTTGAATGAAGCCCCATGTATTTGGCGGTGATGGGCTGGGTATCGACCACCGAAGCTTTGATTTCCGCATCGTGGCGGGCCTCATAAAGTGATGCGCCGGTTTGCAGAATCGGTTTACGCCATGACTTGTAGTGACTGTTCACCGCTGGGACGTCGTGGGAGGCCAGTGAATTGGTATGAATCTGTATGTTGACACCCTTCTCTGTCAGGCCGTCCAGCATGCTCACGCCACTGGCCGCGGGTATGAGATAGGCGTTGGTGACCAGCAGCTCTTTTTTCGCCAAAGGTATCGTGCCCGTAATCCATTCATACAAATCATTGCTGATGCCCTCCGGTCCGGGTCGGTCAGTCAGCACCTCGCTACTGCCCAGATGCAAACTCGGCGACAGGGCGCTGAGCTCAGACTCCCAGCTCCGCGGTGTCAGCGAGAATCGTTCCAGTTCCTCCGAGCGCCGCAATTCCCGTTCCATCGCCGCGCGCTGGCTTGGCGCTGCTGCTTCCGCTTTGTCTCGCGTGGCTTCATTTGGGTGGATGACCCAGCCGCTGTTCCAAAACAGATCAAACACGTCAGAGGTTTGCCTGGCAACAGCGCCGATTCCCATGACATCGATATCGCGGAAATTGAAATGGTCGTGGAGACCCATGTACTCGTCTCCAATATTTCTCCCTCCGATAATGGTGGCAAGATTATCGACGGTCAGTGACTTGTTGTGCATGCGATGGTTGAGTTGCTCAAACTCCGTTGCGAAATCCCAACCTCGCCCTAGTGCGCTGCGGTTATCGCTACTGTTGAAGAGCCGGAACGAAATATTGGGGTGGGCAATCATCAGTGCACCCATACTGTCGCGCAGCTTTTTTTGCGAAGGAGTGAGCGCGAGGGTGCCGATATCGTCAATGAGGACCCTCACCCTCACGCCGCGATCAGCTGCGGCCAGCAATCGGCTGGTAAAGATCAATCCGGTACTGTCGCCGTGATAAAGGTAGTACTGCGTATCGATACTTTGTGTGGCGGAGTCAATCAGCGCCAGTCTCCACCTTAGCGCCTCTTCGCTGCGATCGAGCAACTTGAATCCCGACAGCGGCCGGTCCGCTTGGGTGTTTATGCTGTCCAGAGCCCCCCTCTGAGTCTGGATACCCTGTTCAAGTGAGGCGAGGGGGCCAGATGGCGCTGCCGGAAGCGCCCGTTCTTCTGCTGGCAGCTCAAAGGGTGCGCGCACGGGCCCAGCACAACCGGCGATCACCGTCAGCGCCCAGATCAACAGATAGTGGCGCGGTCGCGTCACAATAAGATGCCAATGTTGTCCATGTCGAAGGAAAGCCTGCTCGCTAGCATATGTAATTGTGTCCTCACTGGGTCACGTCACAGAAGGTCTTAGCTAAAAGGGTCCGCGATGTTGCGACCACATCGTGTCGCTGATGCCGGCACGGATGATCTCTGCGTAGATGCCTGCGCTGTCGCGCGGCGTTCGCGCAAAGTCGTTCTGATAGTCCACAGCGAACAAACCGAATCGTGGGCCAAAGCCTTCCGCCCACTCGAAATTGTCGAGGTGGGACCAGTGGAAGTATCCGTCGATATCGACGCCAAGCACGTTCATGGCATACCAGACTTCGCGCAGGTGCGTGACCATAAAGGTCTGACGCAGCGAGTCGGGCTCAGCGGCATCGGCAATGCCGTTCTCCAGTATCTGGATCGGCTTGCCGTAGCGTTTCCAGGCCTCACTCAGCACGTCACTGAATCCAATAGGGTAAAGGGCCCACCCAAGGTCGCTCGTGAGCTCCTCTGGGTCACTCGGATCGTGGGTATGGGTTATCGGACCTGCAGCCATGGCATCGATGTCCATTTGCACATAAAAGCGGCCGTAATAATTGATGCCCACATAATCCTGAGTGCCCGCCAGATCCTCGATTTTAATGTTGAAGTCGGTGTTGGTCATGGCGTAGCGGCCACTCTCGATCGCGTCAAACACATCCCAAATAAAGGCTTGCTGCACAAACTCTGCCGTCAGTCGATCCATCGGGTGCCAGTTACGCCATGGCTCGAAGGCCCGTGTATGTTGCGTGAGGCCAACAGCAATCGATTGACTGCGTGCCTTGGCGTCGGCGTGCAGGATGCGATAGGCATCGGCATGGGCTCGAAGCAGTTGCGCGACCACCGGGGCAACATCAACAGGACCTGCTCGTTGTTCCAGCGGCGGGAAGATGCCCTCGATGTAACCCCACAGCACATAAACCATGGGCTCGTTCAGCGTGCACCAGTAGTCAATCTCCGGGCCCAACAGTTCAGATACCGCTCCCACATAGCGGCGCCAATGAGTCAGCGCGTCGGGTCGCTCCCAACCTCGCTGTCCATTGTGTTCCTCCCAAAACCACTCGGGAGTCGAAAAGTGAAATAGCGAGACATGAGGTTCGAGTCCGTTTGCTTTGGCAGTGGCGATGACATCCTGATAAAAAGCGACGCCTTCTGGGTCGGGCTCGGTCATATCCGCGCGAGGGAACAAACGTGCCCATGAGAGACTGAAGCGATAACTGTTCAGTCCGAGTTCAGCTAGCTGCTCAAAATCATCGGCGTAACGGCTGTCGAAATCCACTTTTTTCCGGCGTACCGTTTCAGAGTACTGGTCGAGGTCGCGAATATGCCCGGGCTTGGCCTGCCCCGGTTGATTGCCCGTGCCTGTCTTGCCCTCACGAATGACCCGTCGCTCAAAGGCGGTCCAGTCGCTGGGCTGCTGATGCTCAACATGTTGTGCGGCTACCGCCACGCCCCAGGCAAAGTCCTCCGGGAAAGCCAGAGGGTAGGGCGCGTCCCATCGCGAGGCCGTCTGTTTGCCGCGAGCCTCGCCAAATAGCCAGGGCGTAAACAGTGCCACACCAGCAAGCGCCAGCACGACAACGAGAGCAATCTTTTTCATAACGGCAAAGTCCTAGGTGAGAGGAGTGTTGGACCGCTAGCTGGGCAGCCGCATCCGTTTTGCGACCACATTCAAAACCATCGCAGTCTCTTGAACACAGCTACTTGCGTCACAACCACGGCGAGCAGAATGCCACAGAAGACGAGGAACGCCTCGGGATCGTCAGCGCCGGGGATGCCCGGCACATTGATGCCGAGCAGTCCGGTAAGAAAGCTGAGTGGCAGAAATATCGCTGCGATGAGCGAAAACACATACGTGTTGCGATTCAGCCTCTCGGTCAGAATGTTGGCGACCTCATCCTGCACTGAATGCGAGCGTTCCCTCAATGCCTGCAGGTCCTCGACGAATCGCGTGATATCGTTTTGGGCTTCCTGCAGCCGCAGGACGTTATCTTTATCCAGCCATGAAATGCTGGCCTCTGTCAGTCTTTGCACAATATCTTTTTGAGGGGCAAGAAACCGATTGAAGATGATGGCCTTGCGTCGCGTGGATACGATTTGCTCGCGAATCCCGGACAGATCCATTTGCAGAATGCGGTCTTCGAGCTCGTCAATCCCGTCAGCTAGATCCCCCATGACAGGAGATAGACGAACAATAGAACCCTCAATAAAGGTAGTGACCAGATCGCCAACGTCGTTAGGACCGACTCCCGACTCCAACCGTCCTCGCATATCGTCGACGCCGCGAAGATTTCGCAACTGCACTGAAATAAAGCGACGGTTTTCGATCCAGATACGTATGGAGACCATGTCCTCTGGTTCTGCATTCTCGTTCAGATTGACGCCGCGCAGGATCAGTAGCACGCCATCTTCCCGGGTTTGCATACGTGGCCGCGTGTCCTCGGCCATGAGTGCGTCAATCAGGGTCTCGTCAGGTAATTGGGCGTCGTTTTCCAGCCATCGACGTGCCTGGGCGGACCTGGCGCTGAGGTGAACCCACACCGGTGTGTTGGCCTCGGCGCGTGACGCCATTCCAGCCTCATCGAGCGCAGTGCCCGAGCCATCGCCGTTCAGGGTATAGGCGCAAATAAAAGTGTCAGACATCCGATTACCCTCGTGCAACAAGTCGTTACCGCTTACGCAATGTAAGCCACGTCATACTCAAACACCTATCACCTGCTCTCTCGATGCAGCCTTCAAGCCCTGAGTGTGATCAAGCAAAACAGTCATCCGTTGGCGTGTCGGATGACTGTTCTCTCGTTTAGGCGCTGGGAACGTAGATCACTCTGGAGTCAAACAGCGCGGGGTCCTGACAGGTGGCATCCTCAAGTGCCTTGCCCGCGTGCTCCGCTTCTGCGTAGGCCGCATAGCCGGCCTCGCGCTCCGCGTCAGACGCCCAGAAGTTGGTCCACATGTAATCGGGCGTGTTCTGGTCGGGTAGTTCAAACAACGGTGTCATCGCGGTCCACCAATAGCTGGTTGCGCCGACCTCCGCCTCGAAGCCGTCCATAAACGCCGCATGCATCGCTTCGAAAGCCTTACGATCTGCCTCACCCTTGCCCTCGTTGTACTCGCAGAACAGGAACTCAACCACGCTATTGCCGCTGGTATTAGGCGCCGAAGCTTGACGTCCTGGAGAGGGCGCAAAGCCATAGGCGTGTTCGGCAGAGTAGGTAAATGTGTTCTGCGTCAGCTCTAGCCAAGCAGGTTCGTGGTTCTCTGCCCAGTCGGCCCAGGCGTTGTCACGCGCTTCCTGCGTTGGCCAGGCCATGACCCACAGAAAATCAAAACCGTCGGCATCAAAGCGTGGTGTCATGACCGCTGCAACCATGAGGCCCCAATCCGCCCCGCCGGCTACATTGGCCCAGTACTCGGTATGCGATTGCAACGCTTCGTCGGTAAAGCCCTCGGCTTTTTGGTGCCAGACGAACTCGACCATAGCGGGCACCTGAGGAGACGGCGCGTCAGCCGCAGGTTCGGGTGTAGCCGCAACGGGCTCTGTCGAAGTAGATTCGCCGCCACAGGCGGTGAGAGCGAAAATGCCGAGCAGCATCAGTATTCTTTTCATGAGATTCCCTTTCGTTATTTTTTAGACTGTGATCTTTATTTGATCACGCCCATAACATACCGAGGGAGATAGGGAAGCGTAAAGAGGGTTGATGGGTTGCATTCGCGACCCGCGAAGTCATCGAATACCCCGCTAGAGGGTATCGAGTATTAGTTTTATGTCATCGTGGTTAGTCCGAGGATTGACGATGCAGAATCGCAGTACCGTCTCACCCTCGTGTTTGGTGGGCGTGACCAGGCCATCGCCCCGTTCCAGCAACGCCTCACTCCACTGCTTATAGTCCTCTGGCGCCCATCCAATGCGGCGGAATACGCAGATCGACAAGCGTTGCTCGGTGACCATTTCCAGATTGGGATGTGCCTCGATCATGGCCGCTGCCTCTCGGGCGCAGTCAAGCGTGGCTTCAACCGCGTCGGCGTAGGCGGCTGTTCCGTGCACCGCTAAGCTGAACCAAAAGGGTAGACCGCGCGCACGGCGAGATAAATGGTGTGCGTAGTCACTGGGGTTCCAGGTGCCGTCGTAATAGACCTCGAGATAGTCCCCATGCTGGCGATGCGCTTTGCGTGCTTTTGCCGGATCGGCGTAGATGAGTGCGCAACAATCAAAGGGCGCAAACAACCATTTGTGGGGGTCCACGATAAAACTGTCTGCGCGTTCGATGCCGTCGAAGAGCGCCCGGGTCGACGGCGCCGCCAGCGCGGCACCGCCATACGCGCCATCGACATGGAACCATAGGTTCTCTTTGACGCAGATATCGCCGATACCTTGCATGTCATCGATGATGCCGAGATTGGTGGTGCCAGCGGTGCACGCCACGGCAAACAGCCGGGCTCGGTCTTGTGGGCTGAGTGCAGCAATCGTTGCCGCGACGTCATCTCCTGTAAGCTGGTGGTCACCTGATTCGACTAAATCGGCATCCATGACCTGCGCCGCCTGCTCCACTGATGCATGCGCGCCGCGAGACGAAATAATGAGTCCGCGCTGGCTCTTGTATTCTGGATGTGCCTGTCGCCAATCGTGCCGAGCGGCAACCAGAGCAGAGAGATTTCCGGCCGTCCCGCCGCTGACAAAAACCCCGCCTGCTTCTGCCGGCAGCCCTGCGATATCGGAGATCCATCGCAGCGCCTGGTTTTCTGCATAAATCGCACCGGCGCCCTCGAGCCAGCTACTGGCGCAGATGTTGGAGGCACCCACCACTAGATCAAAGAGGGTCGAGACCTCCGAGGGGGCCGTAGGTACGAAGGCCAGATACCGCGGGTGATCCTCAGAAATACAGGCAGGAGCCAGAGTCTCAATAAAGAGCTTCAGCGCTTCCTCTCCTCCCAGACCTTTGTCGGTAATGGTTTGGCCCGCGAGCTCCTCCAGCGTTGCTTGCGGCAAGGGGTGGTCAATTGTTGGCGGATCCATCCGCAGACGCTCCATGGCGTAAGTGAGGATCGATGAAGACAACGCCTCGATATCGGACTTCATTTTGTGCATGACAGAAAGGCTCTATCCCTAGTCAATGGTTTAGTGTGCAGGAATTACCACCCTGCGCAAGGAGAGGTCTGTTGCGAGCCCCACAGGCTGAAGCAGCGCTAAGCTGTCTTCAAATGTAACGGTGTACTCAACATTTGGTTTGGGTCCGTCCACGTTTGACCCAAAGCGTCCGCCACTGCTTGATGAGTGAGCTGGCCTTCAAAAACATTCAGTCCGGCTGCGAAGTGCCTGTCTTCGGCCAGCACCGAGCTCACTTTTTTGCGCGCCAAGCGCATGATGTAGGGCAGGGTCGCATTGGTTAAAGCCATCGTCGCGGTTCTGGCTACGGCGCCGGGCATATTGGCCACGCAATAGTGCACCACGCCATCAACGATATAGGTTGGATCAGCATGGGTAGTGGGTCTCGAGGTTTCGAAACACCCGCCTTGATCGATGGCAACGTCGACCATAACCGCCCCGGGTTTGAAATCAGCCAGCATGTCAGCTGTGATCAGCTTAGGCGCTGATGCACCGGGTATCAGCACCGCACCGATGATCAGGTCGGCCTCGCGGGCATGCTCCTCCACGGCCTCTGCCGTGGAATACACAGTGCGGAGCTGACCGCGGTATTGTTCGTCCAATTCGCCCAAGCGGCTGACAGCGCGATCCAGCACCGTTACGTCGGCGCCCATGCCCAGTGCCACCCGGATTGCACTGCTGCCCACGACGCCGCCGCCAAGGACAAGGACTTTTCCCGGTGCCACACCCGGGACACCACCCATCAGCGTACCGTTACCGCCCTGATGGATTTCCATGTGGTGGGCGCCCGCCTGCACTGAAAGCCTGCCGGCTACAATACTCATGGGCGCCAGCAAGGGAAGGCCTCCTTGCGGCGATGTGATCGTCTCGTAGGCGATGCAGGTTGCCCCAGAGCTCATCAACAGGTCTGCCTGTAGCGGATCGGCCGCCAGATGAAGGTAAGTGAATAGCAACTGCTCAGGCCGCAGTTGCCGGCACTCATGCGGTTGAGGTTCTTTCACTTTGACGATCATGTCGCTCTCGGCGAAAACCTGCTCGGCGGTTTCGACCACAGAGGCCCCCGTGGTGCGGTACTGGTCGTCAGTCAAGCCAATTGCATCACCCGCCCCGGATTCAATGAGAACAGTATGGCCTGCGGTGACCAGTTCTCTGACTCCGGCAGGTGTCATACCGACACGGAATTCCTGTGCTTTGATTTCTTTCGGGACGCCGAGCTGCATGATGTTGTCTCCGGCAACGAATTTGGCGGCATTGTGCCCGGCTACCCAGAGGCAAAGAAGGTCAAAAACGCTTTTTTTGGGTTCATAACAAGCACATTCGTCATTAAAAACCTTTTAAAAAAGATAATATGACTATTATAAATCCTTAATAAAGAGATATTATCTTTAGACGTCGGGTGCTGCCTTGTGGGTTCTGGAGGTTGAACGGGTGAATCATCAGTCATATCAGCTGGATAAGATCGACCGGAACATTATCCGTTTGCTGCAGCAAGATGCGCGGATGCCGCACACGGAACTCGCGCGCAAGGTGGGGTTAAGTACCACGCCCTGTAAAGAGCGGGTCAGAAGACTCGAACGGGATGGTGTGATCCAGCACTATCAGGCCGTGCTCAATCCAGGAGCCTTGGATAGGGGGCTGGTGGTGTTCGTCCAAATTAGTTTAAACAGGACATCGCAGGATATTTTTGAGGCGTTCACCTCAGCCGCCGTGGACTTGCCAGAGGTGCAAGAGTGCTACCTGGTGTCGGGCAATTTTGACTACCTACTGAAGGCGCGCGTTGCCGATATGAATGCATACCGCATTCTGCTCGGGGAGACGCTACTGACCTTACCCGGGGTGCTGGACTCCTCGAGCTATGTGGTGATGGAGCAGGTCAAGGAATCTCTCATGCTGCCGGTTCCAGTTTAGTTGGTTTTCGAGATGGTCCTCACGTTGATGAGCTCCGTCGCTGAAGGCGTGTCGCCCGCCGCGCCGGTGCTTGCATGACGCCTGGCATCTCAGAGCGAGAAGCGAGGCCATGCTGAAGAAACTCGTCGTCACGCTGGTTGTCGCTTTGTTGGTCGTTCTGGTCGTTTCGGCAGCGACACTGACGCGTCACTCCGCGATCGAGATCACACAATGGTTGCTGCCGCCTGACTGGACGCTTCATCAGCTCACCGACCTATCGTTGGGTTGGCGGGGCGGCAGCCTGAGGCGACTTGCTGCGGCTGTACCTCAAGGTGAGCTGGTTGCCGAGGAGGTGCAGTGGCAGTGGCAAGTGCGGATGAATTTCCAACAGCCCGTCACCTTAGTGTCGCTGAGTAGCCGCAGGGCGGAGTGGCTGTCGTCGCAGGGGTCCGCCTCCAAGGTGCCTCGAGGCGATAAGACCACAGAAGCCGGTATCCGGTTGGATGATTTTCGACAGTCATCGTGGTGGCCAGCTGTCGCGTCATCGTCTGTGACCATCGAGGAATTGCAGCTGGGCATGGCGGATGAGCAACTGTTGGTGCGCATGGCGCAGCCTGTCACCTTTGAACGTGGTGCGGTCGCCGCCCAGATCGGGGACATCAGTGTCGATCTTGATTGGTCGTGGCAGAGTCAAAACGAGTGGGCCGGCTCTGTTGCCCTGACCGGGCCACAGTCAGCGCAATTGCGATGGCGCCTGTCAGCGCTCGAGAACGCATTTGCGGTGACGGGTGATCTCTCCGTGCCGGACCTGTCTGTGTCATCCAGCCGAATCGAAGTTGGAGTGTTTCCTTTTACAGGGACCCCGACAGGCACGCCGTTGCTAACAGCTCAGGCCGGCGCCCGATTGCCGCTACCGGAGCCGCTGTCCGATAGGCATGTGGCGGTGGAGATGATGGCTGTGGTTAGTGAGATGGGTGGGGGGAGCGCCACCGTGACCGCGTCGCGCCTCGAATCAGCGTTCACAGAGGAGCGGCTGGCAGCGCACCTTGAGGTGAAGTGGGATGGCGCACTGGGCGAAGCCGATATCACATTGCCCCATGGAGAGGTTTATTTGAGAGATATCGATCTGGGTGAATCCCGGATCAACGAGTTTCGCACGGCGGTCACGGGATCTCTGGATCCTGCGAGTGGGATCCTGTCCGCGGAGACAACAGAGACGCAGATCGTTTTGACAGGCGCTGATTGGGCGGCAGACGTCCGCAGTAGCGGTCTGTCAGTGACCGCGAGTGCAGAGCAGCAAAGTATCAGCGGCTCTCTGCAGATTGAGTCTCAGGTGGCTAGTCGGTCTTTCCCAGGTATCGATGTTGTCGCCAGCGCCAGTGCGATGGGAGACACCGTGCGGGCTGAGTTGACGGGCTTTGCTCCCTGGGGGTCGTTAGGTGAATTGCGCGCCCACTATATTGAGGGTCAGCCGCCTCGCTTTGAGGCTCATGTTGACAGCGCATTGTGGGATTGGCCGTCTCTGCAGTCGACACTGTCGACCTCGATTCCGGAGCTCGCTGATATAGAGATCGCGAGTCTCAGTCTGAGCCTCGATGCGTCAGGCGAGTGGCGTGAGCAGGGTGTATTTGCGAACCTGTCGGGGCAGGCCAGAGAGGGTTATTTCAGTACAGCCGGGCTAGGTGTAGCCGGGCTGAAAGTGGCGCCCTTTGGTATGCGCGTCGCAGGTAACGAGGTCGCACCCGTGGCGCCTATTGAGTTCTCGCTCGATGCGGTGAATACCGGCGTCACGCTGGCCGATCTGAATGGCACCTTAGGTAAAGATGATCAGGGCTGGTTGTTGATACACGCCGATGGCCGCGCATTGGGGGGCGAGTTAGTCATCGACCAATTCCGGGATTTTTCTTCCGACGGACCGTTGGGAACGGTGTATCTCAATAATATAGACCTTGCTGCGGTGGTGGATATCGCAGGCACGGAGGGGGTCAATATTCAGGGCAGAGCGACCGCGGCGCTGCCACTCGTATGGCAAAACGGCATGGTACTGATAGACGCCGGCACTCTCAGGGGCACGCCGGGATTTTTGCAGTACCAGCCGTCGGTAGATCCAGCCGCGATTGACCAGCGGGTCAGTGCTGTTGCCGCAGCACTGTCGAACCTACGCTTTGAGCAACTCAACGCCAATATCACCCTTGATCAATCGGGCATGCTGTTTTTGCAGACATCGGTCTTGGGTAATAATCCAGACTATGAGAATGGGCGGCAGGTGAAGTTGAATTTGACTCTGGAGAACAATCTGCTCAGTCTATTAAAAAGCCTGCAAACCATTGAGTCAGTGAATTTGTGGGTAACGCGGAAGTTTGAGCAACAACACTGAGTCCGTGAGAGAGGCAGATATGCTGGCACAACGCTGTTTCGCGATAACGCTCTTGGCTGTCGGGTGCTGGGGTTGCACGCCCACAGTCGCGGTCGCACCTCCCGAGGGCCCTATTGAGCTCAATATCAACGTCAAGATCGAGCATGAGATCAAAGTGCAGGTGGACAAGGAGCTTGATGATCTCTTCGCTGAAGACAGCGAGCTTTTCTAGACGATGCGGAACGTCATTTTGAGGAGGCAGCAATGACCCATCTTAAGACACTGACCCTGACGATACTGCTTGTGATGTTCACGCTGTCAGCGGCCGCGATGGACCTGAACACGGCCAAGTCCAAGGGGTTTTTGGGTGAGCAGCAAAACGGCTACCTGGGGCTGGTAAATCCTGGCGCACCCGGGGATGCCAAGAGCCTTATGCAGCAGGTTAACGACCAACGCCGGGCGAATTACCAATCTATCGCCCGTACCAACGGCATTGACCTGAAATCTGTCGAATCCCTTGCAGGGCAAAAGGCCATCAATAAGACCGCCCGAGGCCACTTCGTTCAGGCGCCTAACGGACAGTGGGTCAAGAAGTAGGCCTGGTGAGTTTCAAGTCGGGGGGCGTTGTCGTTCCTCCGTGACAGGTGAAAAACCGTCGCCGTCCGGTATTGGCTTCTGAGGTCGCGCCGGCCCGGGTTTGTGTCGGTGAGGGGGTCCATAGTTGCTGTGGAGTAGACGCCTTACCACGGCCACCCGCTGAGGGGGAGCGAGAGTAGGCAGCGCTGATTCCAAAGATGTGTGAAGCAGTGCCTGATACTCCCCGTTGGTTCGACGCAGGTCCGACAGAGTCCCGTTGAGCGCCTCAGAGTCCAGAGCTGAAGCGCTAATCAAGGTCATCAGCCGCTGATCAATCCCACGCAAATCGTGCCTCAATGCTTGGGCAAAGGGTCGTTGCTCCTCCAGTATTTTCCTCAAGCCAGCGCGAGTCGCTTCATCTAAATCGGCGGTGGCCCACTGCATAGGAGGTGGCGGCCGTCGAGCACCACTGACCCATTCTCCCAGCAGCGCTCCAATGAACAGCAGGTTGACTGCCAAAGATATCAACAGCACCTTGTAGCTCGTATTACGATCAATCATTGAATGTGACCTCCGGTATTGGATTGAGCAGGTAGAACTCAGCCGCTGACCAGTCCTCGATAGCGTTCGTCCCCTGCAGGCCCCAAAAGAAACCGATCATTATCGGCGCAGCGGCAAATGCCAGGCGTTGCCAGCCGACTAAAGGGCCGAGCAGGTCGTCGATGAGTGAGACACGCCATTGCTGTTCCTGAATGCGTTGGAGTGGCAGAGATTCGGGCAGTAAGAAGGAGTGAGCACGCTCCTGTACATCCCACAGGTCAAGTGATGAGTCGAGACTCGCAGCCGCGTCTCTGTGCGCTCGTAGCTGGGGAGATCGCATCAAAAGCATCTGCATGGCGTCTCGCTCCGCCTTTGGCCATCGGGCGGGTGAGGCGCCGTAAGCATCAAGGATGGCTATGGCGCGCTCCAGTGACAGAGCAGATTGAGAATCGGACGTTTTCATGGTGACTCCTCAAGTATTGTTCTGAGCTCTCGGCGCGCCCTGACAAGCAAGGATTCCAGTGCCCGTATCGAAATGCCCATGATCTGAGCAGTGTCCCGGTTTGGCAGGGATTGGTAGTAGGTCAGGACGAGTGCCGTTCGATGGCGCTGGGATAATGCGCTGATTGCTGTCGTGAATTGCCGATGCCCCTCTTGTGTTAGCAGGGCGTCTTCAGGGCTTTCCTCTGAACCGATGATCGCGTCGGCATTTTCCGTCAGGGGCTGCTCGTGGCTTTGGCGGCGCAGAATATCGACGCAGAGGTTGTGGGCGATTTGATGTAGCCATGTGGAGAGCCGCGCTCGATCAGAATTATATCGGGCCGCCTCGCGCCAGGCTTTCAACATGGTCTCCTGCAGGACTTCCTCGGCGCGCTGCCGCTGCAGTAGCAATCGCAGAGCAAAACGCTCGATGGTTGGTGCATGAACCGCCATGACTGCGGCAAAGGCATCGCGATCGCCTCGCGAAACCTGCCGCATTAAATCTGATTCATCGAGGCTGTCGATTGGGGTGACTCAGCTTTGTGGTGGCCTTTGACGTTTCCCCGCCTTGACCAGCTCTTCTGGGGATAAGTATCCATCCTGATTTTCGTCCAGCATCTCAAAGGCAGCCTGCTTGCGTTCTTCGGGCGTCACAAATCCGTCGCTGTTGATGTCTGCCTGATCGAATCGCTTCGTGGCTCGCTCGGTATCAGCCGCTAAATGCTCAGCCAGCTGAGCCTCCATTTCAGCGCGGCTGATATTTCCGTCACCGTCGATATCAGCTGCCTCAAGCCGGTCCGCGCTGCGGCGCTTTTGGGGCAGTTCAAACTCCTCAAAGTTGATGAGCCCGTCACCATCAGTATCCATGGCGCGCACTGCTTGTTTGGCTGATGGTTTTTCGGCGTTACCCGAGTGGTTCGAATCAGGGTGTGCGATTACAGCTGATGCAAGGACTGTGAAGGCACTCACAATCGCAGTCGATATCAGGGTCTTGGTCATCATCTCTCTCCGTGAGAAGCGCTAATTAAGTTGCGCATCACCCCTGATACGTCTGAGTATCACAAACCCGTCGCGAAAATAACGACCGATCGTGCTAGCTAGGCCGTGACCGCGAAGTACTGATGGTGTCCAACGACATCGGTTTACCAAACAGATAGCCCTGACCTTTACGAAAACCCAGCTCCTGCAAAAGCGCGCGATGTTGTTCTGTCTCGATACCCTCTACTACTACGTCGAGACCCAGATCACGGCACATGTTGGCCAGAGAAGCCATGATTAATCTGCGTCGCGGGTCGGTCACAGCGGCGGTATAGGAGCGGTCGATTTTGATGCCGTCGGTGGGCACATTGAATATCCAATTAAGACTAGAGAAGCCCGTGCCAAAGTCGTCGAGTAATACGTATACGCCGCGTTCTCGCAACTGTGTAATCTCATCACGCATTATGCTTTCGTCAGCCACCAGTGCGGTTTCAGTGATCTCGACAGTCAGCAGATCCAGAGGCATCTGGAATTGTTGGGCAATCGTCACCAATCGATCAGCGATGCCGCTGTGGGCGAATTGGCTGGGACTCAGGTTCAGCGACAATCTCATTCCCTCATGAGCGAGCCGACCCTGACGAAAGACATCGAAGGTAGAGCGGATCAGCAGCTCGCCGACTTGGGTCATAAGACCTAATTGCTCGCTCAAAGCCATAAAGCGGTGAACCGGGATGGGTATTCCATCTGCGGTCAGTGGCCTCGCCAGTGCCTCAAAGCCGTATGGTTCTCCGGTCTCGAGCATGACCATCGGTTGCAGTGCAATCGGGATAAGGTTGTGTTGCAGGCAGTGGTCTACCGCGCTGCTCATCGCCAGCTCATCTCGCAGTTCGTCTTGGCCACCGTCTGAATCCGCTTGTTGAGAGCTGGACGCACCGCGCTGCACCCGGTCGAGCGCCATTTCGGCCGCCCGCAGCAAACTATGTGGAGTGGACTGACCTCCCCGGATCACAGCACTACCCGCATCAAGCTGGGGGTTAAGCTCCACCACCGCTTGAGTCGTCGCAGGCAGGAACGGAGTCGATTCCACTGCGCCCTTCAGTCTGTGAGTGATTGCCGAGAGTTCCTCGATGTCGCTCAGTTTTGCAAAGACGCCGAATTGGTCTCCACCCATTCTGGCGAGCGCATCGTCTGAACGCAGCGCCTGTTTCAGGCGACGTGCGATCTCGGCGAGTAACTCGTCACCGGCCGAATAGCCATGACGGTCATTGATTAAGCGAAAGGCTCTGACGTTGAAGAGCAGGAGCGCACGCAACTGCCCCGCGTCCGCTGCCAACGTCGCCTCAATATCCCGCAACATCGAAGGCCGCATCTTCAGTCCTGTAATGGGGCAGAGGGCGCTACTGATGGCGAAGCGTGTTTCCTCGCTGATCAGCTCAATTTGCTGACTGCGTAGCTCTTCGAGCGTGACCTGATCACTGATGTCACGAAAGGTGAAAATAGTGCTGGGTGGATTCTCCCCAGTCACGTGTGACCACTCGATTCTGAGTGCCGAGATGGGCTCCTTGCGCATCAGCATATCGATCGCTCCAACTTCGGGATGCTGTTGGAAGGTGGCGCGCAAGTCGACCCTGCGATCCTCGAACGGTAGCCGCTGAATCAAATCTTCAATGGGTTTACCCAGAAGTGTGAGTCTGGGGGCCGAGACTAGCTCTTCGAACTGTTGATTGCACCAGAGCACGAGATGTTCATTGTTGGTGATGCACAGCGCGTCGGAAATGGCGGCTAGTGCTGACTCGAGCCTGCCAAGCGTGTTCCAGAGATCCTGAATCAGGGTCGCTGATGGCGGTCCCGACTCGGGACGGAAGGCGGTCATGATGCGAGCGAGACCATCAAGCAGCCTGCGTCAGAGGTTTGAGGGTGGCAACGAAATACCACTCGTCAGCGCGTTCCTCAGCAATAATGAAGTGCTCCGAGACGATCTCAGTGCCATTGGCGCACCGCGTGGCCAGACGGAGAGGGTGACCGAGAATAGCTGATTGTGTCGGCGGTAACTGAAAACGAGAGAACGCCAGCTGGTGAGACATCTTGTGCGCCTCTGGCAAAATCAGTGACAGCGATTCGCCAATCAGATCCCGATGCGCCCAACCATATACGGCTTCAAAGGCCTCATTGATTTCGCACACCATGCCCAGACGGTTGGCGACAATAAAAGGCAGACCCGAATCTCTCAGGGACTGATAGTTCGCTGTTGTAGCGGGTTGAGCGTTGCTAGCCATGTTCCGAGTCCTTTCCTGCTAACCGCAGTCTTTATAGTTGCCATCCTTGGCTGATGCCTATCCTACGCCCAGCGGCGGGTCCTGCAAAGACGGACAATTGCCATGCCCCTATTCGGTTTTAAATAGCTGATAAGTTTGGGAATTATCGAGGAGAGACACGTTTGATGCGCCCGGGCCGAACCGAGTATTGCAGCCTGCAATAGCAGCTATCGGCGATGGGCATGATGACTTGCCTTGTCCGGCGCAGGCCCATGCGCTACTGTCGGCCGCCGGCCTAAAGCCACTGGCTAAACCACGGTAGCGCAGGCTTATGGATTTAATGACATAATTTATGCCATTATTTTGTCATCTTACTAAGCGGCAAGCACTGGCAGTCCGCCGCGCTCCTGTTGAGTGAACCGACAGGCTCATCAGGCCCCCGCTTGAGGTAAACGTCATGGATTTGGGAATTTCAGAAAAGGTGGCGCCGCTGCTCCAGCGGGTCCGAAGCTTCATTAACGAGCAGGTCATGCCAGTGGAGCACGAGTTCGTTGCCGAGATAGAGGTAGATGATCCGTTTGTCCTCACGGACCGTCAGACGGAGATTATGGGCTCGCTGAAAACCCAGGCCCGCGAGGCCGGATTGTGGAACTTCTTTCTCACCGGTGAGGAGGGTTCTGGCCTCAATACCGTCGAATACGCCTACCTGGCTGAGGAGATGGGCAAGTCCCGCTTGGCTGCCGAGGTCTTTAACTGTTCCGCACCCGATACCGGAAATATGGAAGTGCTCCACAAATACGGCAGTGAGGCCCAGAAAAAGCAGTGGCTGGAGCCATTGCTCGCGGGCGAGATCCGCTCCTGCTTCGGCATGACCGAGCCGGATGTCGCCTCATCCGACGCCACCAATATCTGTACCTCAGCCACCCTCGAGGGAGACGAGTGGGTCATCAATGGCGAGAAGCATTGGACATCTGGCGCCGGCGACCCCCGCTGCAAGGTGATGATCTGCATGGTCAAAACTGACCCCGAGGCGCCCAAGCATCTTCAGCAGTCTCAGATCCTTGTGCCGATGGATACCCCCGGGGTGAATATTGTCCGACCTCTCAAGGTGTTCAACATGTTAGATGCGCCGCACGGGCATATGCGCGTCAAGCTCGACAACGTGCGGGTGCCCAAGGACAACATCATCCTCGGTCCCGGTCGCGGCTTCGAAATATCACAGGGACGTCTCGGACCGGGGCGTATCCACCACTGTATGCGCTCCATCGGTTCAGCGGAAAAAGCGCTTGAGTTGCTTTGCGAGCGCGCGACCGAGCGTGAAGCGTTTGGCCGGCCTTTGTACAAGTTGGGCGGCAACATCGACATCATCGCGGATGCCCGCATGAATATTGAACAGGCCCGACTGCTTACGCTCAAAACGGCCTGGATGATGGATCGTACGTCGCCGAAGGAAGCACGCATCTGGATTTCGATGATCAAGACGGTGGTACCTAATATGGCGCTCAAAGTGATTGACGACGCGATTCAGATGCACGGTGGCATCGGCGTGTCTCAGGACACGCCTTTGGCCGAGATGTGGTCCGGGCAGCGTACCCTTCGACTGGCGGATGGCCCCGACGCGGTGCACCGCATGGTCGTCGGCCGCAATGAGATCAAGCAATACCTAGCGGAAGCCAGCGAGGTCGCCGCGACCTTCCGTGATGGTTGAATACCGATAACACTGAGGAGAGATCAGGAATGGCATTGATGATGGTGAAGCCAGAGGAAATGGAAGCGCAGGCGGGGACAAAACTGCCGCCTGGAGAATGGTTCGAGATCGATCAGGAGCGCATCAACACCTTCGCTGACTGCACCGAAGACCATCAGTTCATTCATATCGACGAGGCGGCCGCCGCACAGACACC
>CALKHC010000102.1 GCA_938091425.1 uncultured Luminiphilus sp.
ATCCAGCACGCCGCGTCGGATTTGCGAGACCATGGTGTCGGGTGAGGTAAAGCGACCCACGCCGACGACCGGGCGATCGGTCACCCGCTTCACAAAATCGATAATGGGTTCGTGGGCGCCCTCTGGCCTGAAGCGCGAGGCGCCGCAGTCCGTGGGGCTCGAATCCATTTTTACGTCCCAGAGATCGGGTACGTCAGAGAGTAGGCTGACGACGCCGTGAGCTTCGCTCTCGTAATGTTCACTGGCCTTGCCCCGCAGTTCTTCAAGGCTGATGCGCAGCGCCACCGCCGCGCGGTTGCCGGCCTCATCACGAGTCACTTCCAGCATTTCTCGCACGAAGCGCACGCGGTTTTCCAATGCGCCTCCATAACCGTCGTCGCGGTGGTTGTATTCGGGCAGCAGGAACTCGTAGCCGAGGTAACCCATGCCGGCATACACATAAAGAATGTCAAAGCCCGCGTCGAGGGCGCGTCGCGTCGCAAGCCGCTGCCAGTGCAACACCTCATCAATGTCAGCACCGGTCATTTTCTGGGGTCGCTGTTGCCCCATGAAACCCACGTGGGTGGCTGCCCAAGAAATGCCCGAGGGGGAGAGTGGCGGCAGGCGGGAGGTGCGGTTCATGACCGCCGCGCCACCATGCCATAGCTCCACGGCGGCGAGACTGCCGTGGCGATGAACGGCCTCGGTGGATAGCGCGTGGGAGGCAATGTCGGCGTCATTCCACAGCCGCGCGAAGGGCAGGGGGGAGTCATCTGAACTGGGGTGAATCGAGACCGCGCCTGTGCTCACCACGCCCCAGCCGCCCTCGGCCTTGGTCTCGCGAAACGCCGCGCGCACCCGGGGGTGGGTCTCGGTCATGCCGCTGGCATGGGGCACCTGATAGAAGCGATTGGGCGCCGTCACTGGACCGATTTGCACGGGCTCAAAGAGAATCTGGTGGCTGGGGTGACAGGCACTCAGATTGGCGTCTGCCGCGGGTGTTGAGATGTTCTCTGATTTGCCCATAACCGCTTAACGTGACCCTTCGCAATGGTCTAATGATGGCCTAGTGCTGTTTTAAGGATAGTCAGGAGACCGCAACACCGACCCCATGATTGTGAGCCCGATGGCCGCCAGAGCACAACAGCCGCCGTACATCCAGAACACGCCGTCGTAGCTACCTGTGGTGTCGCTAATATAGCCCGCCAGCGGGGCGCTGGTAGCGGTAATGGGAATATGCAGTGGATTCATAACACCCAGCGCCCGCCCCACGCTGCCCGCACCGAAAGTGCGGGCAGGCATGTTGGTCCAGATCGGCACCACGCCGCCATATCCGAGGCCCATCACAAAGGCGCCGGCGACCAGGCCGGTATAGTTCTGTACCAATAGCAGGATCAACAAGCCAGTGCTGAGAAACATGCAAATCAGGTAACCGCAGCGTTGAATGCCCAGCCGGTCCATGAGGTAACCAGTGAGGGCTTTACCGCTGAAAGAGCAGACCGCAATGATCGAGTACAGGAGCGCCGTGGCCTGCCCGGTCACGCCGAGATCTTTCGCGTGCAAACTCAGGTTGGCCAACATGCCGAGCGTGACCGCCAGCAAGGAGCCCGAGACGATCATTTGTAGCCAGAAGATGCGGCTCCTCAGCAGGTCGGGGATGCCCCAGTCACGGGCATCGACCGCTGCAGTGGCCGCCATGGCGGGGGCATCACCGCGCCCGGGTGCTTCGGGTTCACCGCTCAAACCCAGATCGGCAGGTTGATTGCGGAGCAGCCAGTAAAAAATCGGTAGGAAGGCAAAGCAGATACAGCCCGCTACCATCAGTCCGGTGCGCCAATCCCATTCGAGAAACATCCAGGTCATGAAGGGCGGCATCAAAAAGCCACCGATTGAGCTACCGGTTGCTGCCAAACCCAGCGCGAGACCGCGCCGGCGGATAAACCAGCGACTGATCAGCGCGGCGCTGGGAATCGCGCCGATCAACAGCACGCCCAGTGGGATCAAGCTGGCCCATACCACCCAAATATGAAGCAGCGTGCCCGCCTGGCTCAAAATCATGAGCCCCAGCCCCATCGCGGTCAGGCCGATTATCATCAGATGCCGGATAGACCAGCGATCGATCAGGATCCCCGCCAGGGGGGACAGCAGGTTGGTGGCGACGGTCAGGCAGGTCTCGATGAGGTTGATCTGGGCTCGAGGTGCGCCGAAAACGTCTTCAAAGGTGGCGGTGTAGAGCCCCATACTCCAAAACACAAAGCCCCCCTGAATCAACTGCCCTGAGGCGGTGGCAAAAACGATCCACCAACCCGGGTAGATGCCCTGGGAGACTTGCCCTGCGGGAGGGTCTGTGGCTGTCTGATCCGGTGGGAAGGACATGATTATTGTTGTGCCCAGAGACCTTGGATTTTCTTACACCTTAGGCGCTTTGTGGCACCATGGCAAAGACAGTCTCAAGCTCCGGAGCTCCCTATGCGCCCCCATAAAACCCTGCGCGGACATATTCATTACACCAGCAGTAAGCCCGGTCGCGAGGGCGTGGAGCGCGGCCGTGAGCACTTCACGATCACCGTACACGGTGACGGGCGCCGCACCCTGCGCGCGCAGTGTGAGATCGACGACGAGCCCAATGTGCTGCGCGATGTCACGCTCACGAAAAATAGAGACTGGCACACGCTAGACGCGTTTGTGCGCCTGTCGCTCGGTGACGAGCAGCAGGGCAGTAGTTGGTTTTACTTTGGCGACACCGGCGCCGACTGCGAGGGCTGGACCCATGAGCGCGGCCGGTTTTCAGAGCATGAGGCCTACGATGAACGCCCGGCGATTTTTGGCACGCATCCTATTCAGGGAGACGCTTGGCACCTGGCCGTGATTGACCGAAGCGAGGGCCCAAAGGTTCACACCTTTGATCGCTTTCTGATGACGTCGCTCGATCACCGCGGTGCGACCGGGCCGTCGCTGGTCTGGCACGGCCCTGGGATGATCATTGAGTTCATTGGTGAGGAGACCATTACCGTCGGGGCCGGCACCTTTGACGCGCTCCACTTTTGCTACGGCGAGCGGGGCAGCACCGCGCAGGGCTCAAACGAAACCAATGAGCATCCCCCGTATGAGGTTTGGGTGACGGCCGATGACGAGTTTGTGCTGCTCAAGGCACAGGTGACGGGGTACATGATGACTCAGTACGAGCTGGTTTCGCTTGAGGTGCATGAGGGCGGCTAGTGAGTCAGCTGCGTGTCCGCTGATTCAGTGGAGTATTTTCTGAGAGCAATCTTGAGCGGGCTCTCTTGACCTGGTTCGCGCAGGCCTGATCTCAAGCTGAAAAATCTCCCAGTGCGCCGGGGTTGATCAGGCCTTCCGGGTCGAGCTCAACCTTGAGAGCGCGCAACACACTGCGGCTATCGGGATTGAGGCTGGCTAGCATCGGGTAGGTCTTGCCGATCTGGTTGCTGGCGGCGCCGAATTCGGCAAACACGTCGACAATGTTGCTGCGAATTTCATCGACCAACGCACGCCCCTCTGGGTTGGGTGCGGGTTCTTCTAGGCCGTCTAGAAAATCAGCTTCAGGCACGTGGCGATGCACGGGCAGCCACTCGTCAAACCATCTAAGCACGGGCTCGTAGCTGAAAATATGCTGCGCAATTGCGATATACAGAAAGCTCATCGTCACCCCGCATGCCGCCATGCGTTCCCGGTAAGGGTCGATCGCCGCTTCGGTCGCGGCGATCAGCCGCTCGGCATCAGAGTGGGGCACCTTCGAATTGAGCGCCGCCCAGCGCTCCCCCTGCGAACCCAGGATGCCGTTCAGCGGTTCAAAAGGATTGGCTCTCGCGGCCTTGGGGATCGTGTTGCTAATCTCCACAGCGCCGTGATCGAGCGCCAGCTTGACCACACCACGGCGATCGTCGCGCACACCATCATTTGAGCGCCCCGCGCAGACGCAGTGCAGGGTATAGACCTCACCTTCAACAAAGCGCCGACCGGCGATCGCCATCTTTGCGCCCTCCTGCAGTCCCTTTAGCACGCTCGACTGTGAGCGAATAACATTACCCAGGCGGCCGATGTCTTTCATTAGGGTCCCGGGATCCAGCGAGCGCTGGGTGGTGGCGGGATCAAAGATATACGCCTCTTCACAGAAGCCACTGCGCCCGATCGCTGACAGCGCACGGGTGGCTTCCTGTTGTGTCGCAAAAGCGAACGAGGCGTAGTCGGTGGCTTCGGGCATGGGCATCATGCGCAGTGATGCCATCGTTTTCACGCCCAACGCACCGGCATCGTGCACAAACAGTCCCGTGAGATCCGGACCGTATTGACGGAAACCCGGGCGACCGTTGAGAAAGGCTGCCTGGCCGGTTTGGATGCGTCGACCGCGCGCGTCGATCACTTCCATGCCAACCACAATATCGGCCGCGCTGCCGTACCGCGCTGTGCCCATGAACAAGGCCCCGTTGGACAGCCCGCCGCCCACGGTAGCGCGGCTCCCCGAAAAGGTGCCAAAGAATGGCAAGCGCAGGCCGCG
>CALKHC010000103.1 GCA_938091425.1 uncultured Luminiphilus sp.
GCATCGTGTTCGCTCGTTTGCACGAGAATAAAAAAGCAGGCGCCCAAGCCCAGGGCTTCGGGATCGCAGAGCGCAACTTCTCGACGAATAACGCCGCGCTGCTTGAGTTTTTTGATGCGGTTCCAGATGGGCGTTTTGGTGGAGCCGGTGCGTTTCGCCAATTCATCCAGTGACAATGTGCTGTCGCGTTGCAGGAGGTTGATCAGTGTCTTGTCGGTGAAATCCACGGTTATCCTCCGAATCGCGCCAAAACAAGAAAATAGCCCATTTAAGGCCAGTAAAGAAGAAAAATATTCTAATTAAATGGTTATATGACCAGAATATAAGAATATTGTTCGTTTTGCGGCGAGGCCTGTACAGTGCCGCGCCTATGGAATACCTACCGATATTCGTTGCCACCAAAGCCCACCGCATTGTTGTTACTGGCGAGGGTCAACTTGCAGAGGCAAAGTGCCGCGCGGTGCTGAAAACCGCAGCGGCGGTGACGTTATTCAGTGAGGCGCCCACACAAGCGATGCGGGACTGGGCGAATCAACGGCAACTCACGCTGGAGACGCGACCTTGCGCGGCGGCTGATCTCGAGGGTGTGAGGTTGGTCTACGCGGCCTCTGAAGACGAATCGACCAACAGGCAGCTTGCACAGTGGGCAAGACAAGCTGGCGCGTGGGTCAATGTGCTAGATGAGCCTGATCAGTGTGACTTCATTACCCCTGCTGTTGTAGATCGCGATCCGGTTGTGGTCGCTATCGGCACTGAGGGCACTGCTCCCGTGTTGGCTCGGCAAATTAAGGCAGACGTCGAGGCCATGTTGCCCCAGCACGTGGGGCGTCTGGCGCGCGCTGCGCAATCTTTCAGAAAGCGAGTGAGTGAGACGCTCTCTCCCGGCAGGCCGCGGCGACAGTTCTGGAAGGCTTTCTTCAAGTTGGAGCTGCCCCATTCCGAGATCTCGGAGCGGGAGCTCGCGCTGAGCCTTCAGTCACTGCTTTCGCAGCACGAAAAGCTCGCGCCGCCCGAGGGACGAATTGCGTTTGTCGGAGCGGGCCCTGGCGACCCTGAGTTGCTCACGATGAAAGCGCGGCGCTTGATCCATGAGGCTGATGTGGTGGTGTATGACCGCTTGGTAGGCAGCGAGGTGCTAGAGCTGGCTCGGAGGGAGGCTAAATATATCAGCGTAGGTAAGAAAGGTTTTGGGCCGGCGGTCACTCAGCAAGAAATCAATGCCCACTTGGTCCGTGAAGCGGCCACGGGTTGTTTGGTTGTGCGCCTGAAGGGCGGTGATCCCAGCTTGTTTGGCAGGCTGGATGAGGAGTTAGAGGCGGCGGCTAAAGCTGGAATAGCCACCGAGGTGGTCCCTGGGATCACGGCGGCTTCCGCGGCCGCAGCGACATTGCAAGTATCCCTTACGCGGCGGCACAGGAATTCCAGCACCACCTTTCTGACCGCGCACGATGCAGAAGGCTTTGCTGAGCACGAGTGGCAGCAGTTGGTGCGCTCCGGACAGTCCGTGGCGGTCTATATGGGGCGTAAAACAGCGACTTTTTTGCAAGGCAGGCTACTCATGCACGGAGCAGATCGGCATTTACCTGTGACCTGTATCGAGAACGTTTCCCTGCCCACCCAACGCGCCTTTGTCAGTGACCTCGGTCAGTTTGCTGAACAACTGGATCTGCAGGGATTTACTGGCCCGTTAATCATCCTAGTTGGCATTGCCGACACAGTGGCGAAGCAAGGCTTCAGCGATGCGCTAGCAGACCGTGAGTCTGGAGGGTTTGCAGTTGGCTCGGCTTGAAGCACCTGTGGTGGTCAGCGCGAATTGCCTGTTGGCGGGCCATGTGCTGTATCTCGGGGAAAATCATCAGTGGGTAGAAACGCTCGCTTCGGCCTATCGCTTTGACAGTCTGGACGCGGCCAATGCGGCGGCAGGCAAAGCGGATGATCCCGCGCAGGTTATTGGGGTTGAGCTAGTGGGGGTATCGGTACAGGGCGCTCAAACGGTCGCTCGCCATTACCGAGAAGCCATACGCGCCAATGGCCCCGGTGCCTATGTTTTTTCATCGTCAACGGGAGAGGGCGATGTATCGGTACAGTGAGTTTGATAGGGCCTTTTTGCAGGAACGGGTCGCGCAGTATCGCGATCAGGTGTCGCGACGGCTCGCGGGCGCGCTAACTGAGGAGGAGTTCAAGCCGCTGCGGTTAACGAATGGTGTGTATTTGCAGCTACACGCCTACATGCTTCGCGTTGCCATACCTTACGGCACGCTTTCAGCTGCACAAATGCGCGGGCTGGCAGATATTGCTGAGCGCTGGGACAAGGGCTACGGGCACTTTACCACCCGCCAAAATATTCAGTTCAATTGGCCGAGGTTGGTAGACACGCCTGATATTCTGGAGGCGTTGGCGGAGCTGGATATGCACGCCATCCAAACCAGCGGCAATACTGTGCGTAACGTCACCACTGATCATTTTGCTGGCGCTGCGTTGGATGAAGTCGACGATCCCAGGCCCTATGCGGAGTGGATCCGCCAGTGGTCTACCGATCATCCCGAGTTTCAGTTCCTGCCGCGAAAATTCAAGATTGCGATCAGCGCCGGGCAACAGGACCGTGCGCTGGTTAAAGCCCACGATATTGGGCTGCGACTGGTGGCAGGTGCCACCGGGCCGGTTTTTGATATCTACGTTGGTGGCGGTCTGGGCAGGACCCCGGTAGTCGGTAAGCTGGTGTTCGAGTCTGTGCCGGTGGCCGAGTTATTGCCGCTTCTTGAAGCCATTCTCACGGTCTACAATCTGGCCGGACGCCGCGATAACAAATACAAAGCACGAATCAAGATACTGTTGCAAAATATTGGTGTATCCGCTTTTAAGAGGTCGGTAGAGGCGGTATTGCCACACATTACTGAAGCAT
>CALKHC010000104.1 GCA_938091425.1 uncultured Luminiphilus sp.
GCCAATCGCCGCGCCCTGAAAGGGTTCGGGTACGTCAGCAACGGTTAATCGCTCGCGCATGGCCGCAAACAGCACCAGCACCAGCGAGAACCCGAGTGCCGCACCGAGGCCATAGAACAACGACTCAATGAAATTATGTGCTTGATTGATATTTAGCAGCGCGACACCGAGTACCGCGCAGTTGGTGGTAATCAGAGGCAGAAATACGCCAAGTACCCGGTGCAGCAAGGGGCTGGTTTTACGGACCACCATCTCGGTGAACTGCACCACTACGGCGATCACCAGAATAAAGCTGATGGTCCGCAAATAAGCGAGATCAAGTGGGACCAGTAGGTAGTTATAGGTCAGGTAGCTGCAGACTGACGCGAGCGTGAGGACGAACGTCGTCGCAACCGACATGCCCATGGCGGTCTCGAGTTTGTTGGACACACCCATGAACGGGCACAGCCCCAAAAACTGCACCAACACGAAGTTGTTGACCAAGACCGCGCCCACTAGAAGCAGCGCGATATCACCCAGCATGTCATCCCCCTGCGGCGGACTGAAATCGACTCAAAACCGCAATAATAAGCAATATATCAGGTGTCTGGCAGGAAGTATGTGGCGCCTCAGGCGCCGCTTTTGCTGGCCTCAACCATCGCCGCCACCACGTCGGCATCGACCCGCTGGAGCAGCGGCTCAAATGGGGCGAGTTCATGTGCGACCAGCGGCGCATCAAGGGCCGTCCAGTCGAGGGAACACCGCAGGAAAGCCTCTGATTTCTCGGCCATCTTGGGCAGCACGGGCTTCAGGTATGTGGCCAGCACGCGGAACAGATTGATACCGACAGAGCAGACTGCCTGGACTTCGTCCTCGAGGGTCTCATCCTTAGCCATCACCCAGGGCTTTTTGTCATCAATGTATTGATTGGCCCGGTCGGCGAGGGCGATGATCTCGCGCATCGCGCGATTGAACTCCCGCGCCTCATAGAGCTCGGCAATCTCGTCGCCGGCGTCAATAAACGACTGGACCAGTTCTGGCTCCCCGCAGTTGCCACTCATCTGATTGTCAAACTTCTTGCGCAGGAAACCCGCGCAACGGCTGGCGATATTGACGACCTTACCGATGAGGTCCGAATTGACGCGTTGCACAAAGTCATCAAGGTTTAGGTCAATGTCGTCGACACCGCTCGAGAGCTTGGCCGCAAAGTAGTAGCGCAAATACTCGGGGTCGAGGTGCTCGAGGTAGGTGTCTGCCAGAATAAAGGTGCCCCGGCTCTTAGACATCTTGACCCCGTTCACCGTTAAAAAACCGTGGGCATACACAGCTGTGGGCTGCCTCAGCTCGGCGGCGTCCAGCATGGCGGGCCAGAAGAGCCCGTGAAAGTTGACGATGTCTTTGCCGATGAAGTGATACAGCTCAGTGTCACCCCCGGGCAGCCAGTAGGCGTCGAAGTCATCGCCCTGCTCGCGGCACAGCACCTCGTGGCTGGCTATGTAGCCGATCGGCGCATCGAGCCATACATAAAAATACTTCTCAGGATGCCCGGGAATTTCAAAACCAAAATAGGGCGCATCCCGACTGATGTCCCAGTCCTGCAATCCTGCCTCGAGCCATTCTTTCAGCTTGTTGGCAATTGGCGACTGCAGCTGCCCGCTGTTGATCCAATCAGTGAGCAGCGTTTCGAAATTGCTCAGTTGGAAAAACAGGTGGCTCGAGGCTTGATCAACGGGCGCAGCGCCCGACAGCGCCGAGACGGGGTCAATCAGGTCGGCTGGAGAGTAGGTCGCACCGCAGGCCTCGCAATTGTCACCGTACTGATCCGGGGCCTTACACTTTGGGCACGTGCCTTTGATGAATCGATCCGCGAGGAATAAGCCCTTCTCAGGGTCGAACGCTTGAGTGATGTCGCGCACGGCGATATGGCCGCCCGCCTCCAGTCGTTCGAAAATCGTCTCTGACCAGCGCTTATTTTCTGGTGAATGGGTTGAGTGATAATGGTCGAAATGGATCAGGAAGCCCGCCGAGTCTTGCTCGTGCTGCGCCTGAATCATAGCGATGTGCTCTTCTGGCGTCCGATTCGCTGCGTCTGCCGAGAGCATGATGGCCGTGCCATGGGCATCGTCGGCGCATACGTAACGGCAGTGGTGCCCGCGAGACCGTTGAAAACGTACCCAGATGTCCGTCTGGGCCTGCTCGAGCATATGTCCGAGGTGGAGGGGCGCATTGGCATAGGGTAATGCCGACGTCACCAGAATATTTCTCGGGGAGGTACTCATGGGGCGCGATCCGGCGTTAAACGGCGCGCAGTCTACCGGATTTTCTTTCTTTTCGCTGTGGCGGGTGATCGGAAGATAGGGCCGGCGCGGTATACTCACCCCGTAGCTTTGAACAAGGATAAAAGTGATGTCATCTCCCCACCACGTGGTCGCTGTGGCCTCAGGAAAAGGCGGCGTCGGTAAGTCGACTGTCACCACTAATCTCGCTGCTGCCCTAAGCCAGCAGGGACTGTCTGTTGGCCTGCTGGACGCCGACATCTACGGGCCGAGCCAACAACACATGTTGGGGGTGTCCGACAGCGTCACGCCCGACCAGCAGGACGGCGAGTTCCTCTTGCCGGTTGAGGCACATGGACTGAAGACTATGTCGATGGGCTACTTGAGCTCCGCCAAGACCCCCATGGTGTGGCGCGGGCCTATGGCCAGTTCGGCGATGGCTCAATTGCTCGAAAAAACGGCGTGGGGTGACCTCGATATATTGCTGGTTGATATGCCACCGGGCACCGGCGATATTCAACTGACGCTGACGCAACGAGCCGCGCTCACCGGCGCTGTGATTGTGACAACGCCGCAGGACATTGCGTTATTGGATGCGCGCAAGGGCATCGAAATGTTTCAAAAAGTAGAAGTGCCGGTGTTGGGTTTGATTGAGAATATGGCAGCGCATGTGTGCACGGAGTGCGGCCATGTGGAGCCGCTCTTCGGCGAAGCGGGTGGGGAGCAACTGGCTGCGCGTTACCAGGTGCCGTTGCTGGGTCAAATCCCCCTCGATAAAGCCATACGCGAGTATTCGGACGCCGGGCAACCGGTCGTATTGGCGCAGCCGGATGGCCCGATTGCAGACATCTACCGAAATGCCGCAATGCAACTGATGGCCGTTGTGGGTCAACAGCAGCCCGCTGCGGCGCCCGTCATCAGCATGGGTGATTAAGCCTTAGCCATTGCCGATCTTTAGTAGCAGGAGAGCAGCCTTGAGTATCAAATCAGACCGATGGATTCGCCGCATGGCAGAGCAGGAGGGCATGATCGAGCCTTTCGCCCCCGAGCAGATACGAATGGACGGTGACCGGCGGCTGATTTCTTACGGTACGTCGAGCTATGGCTACGACGTGCGGTGCTCGCGAGAGTTCAAGGTGTTCACCAACATTCACTCGGCCACGGTCGACCCCAAGCATTTCGACGAAGACAGCTTTGTTCACGTAGAAGGGGACGTCTGCGTGATTCCTCCCAACTCTTTCGCGTTGGCGTGCACGGTGGAGTATTTTCGAATCCCCCGCAATGTGCTCACTATTTGTCTAGGTAAATCGACTTACGCGCGCAGCGGCATCATTGTGAATGTGACGCCGCTCGAGCCCGAATGGGAGGGCCACGTCACGCTGGAGTTTTCCAATACCACGACGCTGCCAGCAAAGATCTATGCCAACGAGGGTGTGGCACAAATGCTATTTTTTGAGTCGGACGAGGTCTGCGAGACAAGCTATGCCGACCGGGGCGGTAAGTATCAGGGCCAGCGGGGTGTCACGCTGCCCAGGGCTTAGCGTATTCGCGGAGCCTGCTAACTGCGTGTTGCATCGTCTCGCATCATGTCTGCGAGATCAGGGCGCCCGCCCGGTAACGGCCTGCCCTTCAACAGCGGCATTCTGCAGCTGAATAACCGTCTCTGAGCCTTTTTCGACGTGTTGAGTGCGGACCATCAGGAAATCGTGGTCGACCGCGAGCCAGGTATCTGAACTGCGCTCGTCGGGTTCATCGTGAATCAAACGGTAGTGCACGGTTTCCAGCGCGCCGACTGGTGTCTCCAGGACCGCAGTTTCGATCAAATCAAAATGCTTCAACTTGATTTTCGGCCCATCAACGATGGAAAGGGAAATACGTGCAGGCGGTGCCGCTGCGAGCAAGAGCTTGAGTCGCATCTGTTCCTGTTGGCTGAGTCGGTCCAGCACCTCAGGTGACCAGGGGTGCTCGGTCCACTTTTTCTTCCTGAGGCTGCGGATTGTCCCCGCCTCCTCATCAAACAGCACCTCGCGCCGGCGGTTACTCACACCGCTCAGCTGATAGACGAACTGCTCCCCTACGATTTGATCGCCTGCCACGGAGAAGAGGGAGTCTTCGCTTAGTTTGACCATGAAGGCCTTTTTGCCGCCCTGGGTGAGGTGGTAGCGGCCGTCTTTCTCCGTGAGGGTCCGCGTGAGCGTTACGCTCAGTCCGGCCAGTTTGGTCTTGTACTCTGCGGTATACAGCGATAGTGCGGTTTCAGCCATTGCTGAAGCTCCAGCATAAAGTAACCCGATAAACAGACCCGTGACTGGCCAAAGCTTCATGACACGTCCTCCCACAATTCTCCTGATGGCGGCACCGGCACGCCGTCTTTCAACAAGTTGCCCTCATGCCATGTCAGCCGGCCGGTCAGGTGCCAGTTTACAGCCA
>CALKHC010000105.1 GCA_938091425.1 uncultured Luminiphilus sp.
CGCCGGTGCCGGGCGGCGTAGGCCCGATGACCATCAATACACTGATTCAGCAGACCGTCGAATCAGGCGAGAAAGCGCTAAGCTGAAAGTTTAGTTTCGACGGCGCCACTGCGTGCCGTCGGGACCATCCTCCAACGCCACGCCTCGCGCCTCGAGATCATCCCGAATCCGATCGGCGCGCTGAAAATCGCGACTCACTTTGGCCGCGATGCGCTCCTGAATCAGCGAATCAATCTCTTCCGCGGTGGGCCCCTCCTCTCCCACCGCATCGGTAAACCATGCCTCAGGGTCCGCGTCCAGCAACCCGAGAAGGCTACCGCCTACAGTGAGCTCCGCCTTCGCCAGCGCGATTTCTTGAGGGTCATCGGACTTGTTCAGGGTACTCGCCGCCCCATGCAGCGCGGCGATGGCCTCTGGGGTATTCATATCGTCCAGCAAGGCTGCAAACACGCGGCTATCTACCGCGCTCAGCGCAGCAGACGCAACATCAAGGTGGCGCCGAAGCGCACCGTAAAACGCGTCCAACGTGCCCCGCGCATTAGTCAATAGCTCGACGGAGAAGTTGAGTGCCGAACGATAGTGGGCCGAGAGCAATGCAAAGCGCAGCACTTCGCCGGGAAAACGCTCAAGGAGCTCTCGCACCGTGCGCACGTTACCCAGCGACTTAGACATTTTCTCGCCATCCATGTCGATAAAGGCGTTGTGAATCCAATAGCGGACAAAATCGCCGCCATACCCGCAGCAACTCTGGGCGCGCTCGTTTTCATGATGAGGAAAAATGAGATCCCGACCGCCGCCATGAATATCGATGGCCTCCCCCAGGTGCGCTCGAATCATCGCGGAACATTCGAGGTGCCAGCCGGGCCGCCCCCGTCCCCATGGGCTGTCCCAACCCGGCTCTTGATCTGCAGACGGCTTCCAAAGCACGAAATCTCCGGGGTGACGCTTGTAGTCGGCAACTTCGACACGCGCACCCGCCATCATATCCTCGAGTTTCCGCCCGCTTAGTTCACCGTAGCCCGGCATGGATTCGACCGCGAACAGAGCGTGCCCCGCAGCCTCATAAGCGTGCCCTTCAGCGATCAGCCGTTCCGTCAGCGCAATCATGTCATCAATGTGCTCAGTAGCCATCGGCTCAACACTGGGAGAGAGTGCGCAGAGTGCCGCCATATCCTCGCGATACTTCTGCGTGAACTCTGCACTGACTTCGGCAATATCTGTCCCACGCTGCGACGCAGCTTCAATAATCTTGTCGTCAATATCAGTGATGTTCCGCGCGTACACCACCTGCGGATACAGCGCACTCAAGAGTCGATAAAGACAATCGAAGACCACGACCGGGCGAGCGTTCCCGATGTGCACATAGTTGTAGACTGTAGGCCCGCACACATACATGGTCACGCGCTCGGGATCCCGGGGGGTAAAGACCTCTTTGGTGCCCGTTAACGTATTGTGCAGGCGGAGCTCAGCCATGGGACGCCGACCAGGTGTCGCGAAGGCCAATGGTCATGTTAAAAACCGGACGCTCCGCTGTGTGATCGTAGCGATCCGCCACGAAATACCCCTCGCGCTCGAATTGAAAAACCTGCTCCTGCTCAGCCTCACTCAACCCAGGCTCCACCATCGCCCCCTCAACCACCTTGAGGCTCTGGGGGTTCAAAGCAGCCAGAGCATCCTCTTCCCGGCCCGGTTCGGGTACCGCGAACAGCCGGTCATAGCACCTGATCGTTGCAGGCAAGGCATGCGCGACAGAGACCCACTGGATCACGCCCTTGGGTTTCACACCGTCCTCGGGATCGGTACCAGGTACTGAGGTCACACATCGCGCCAACACGCGGATGACATTATCGTCGGCGTCTTTCTCACAGCTCTCCGCCTCAATCACCAACCCGCCGCGCAGCCTGACCCGCTTGCCCAACACCAAGCGCTTGAAGTGCTTATTCGCTTCCTCGCGGAAGTCCGCTTGATCGATGTAAAGCTCACTGCCCATCATCAGCTCTCGACTACCAAACTCGGGATTAGCTGGATGGTTGGGCACCGTCAGCGCAAGCGGCTCTGCCAAATTGGTCAAAGTCAGGCGCAATGGCGACATGACACACATCGCCCGAGGCGCGTGCTGATTGAGGTGATCCCTTACGGCACTCTCCAGCATCGCCACGTCGACCGTCCCATCTGAGCGAGAGGTGCCGACTTCCTCGCAGAAATGCCGTATTGCAGCGGCGGGATAACCTCTTCGCCGCAGCCCCGCGATCGTGGGCATGCGCGGGTCGTCCCAACCAGTGACCGCGCCCTCATCGACTAATTGTTTGAGCTTACGCTTGCTGGTGATGGTGTAGCTGGTATTCAACCTCGCAAACTCGATTTGCCGCGGCCGGTTAGGCACTGGTAGTTGCGCTATGAACCAATCATAGAGCGGTCGGTGGTCCTCGAACTCCAGCGTGCAGATAGAATGAGTGATTCCCTCAATCGCGTCTTCCTGCCCATGGGCAAAATCGTATGTGGGATAAATGGGCCACTCAGACCCAGTCTGATGATGGGCTGCGTGTCGGATGCGGTACAGAATGGGGTCGCGCAGATTCATATTGCTCGAGGCCATATCAATCTTTGCTCGAAGCACTTTCTCACCGTCAGCAAACTGACCTTGGCGCATGCGCTCGAACAGATCGCGGTTCTCTGGTGCGCCCCGATCGCGAAACGGGCTATCGCGCCCAGGCAGCGTCAAGGTACCCCGATACTCGCGTGCCTCCTCAGCCGACAGGTCGCAGACATAGGCCAGACCCTCATCAATGAGATACAGCGCCCACTGGTAAAGCTGCTCGAAATAGCTAGAGGCGTAACGCACTTCTCCCGCCCACTGGTATCCCAGCCAACCGACGTCTTCCTGAATCGAGTCGATAAACTCTTGGCTTTCTTTTTCAGGGTTAGTGTCGTCAAAGCGCAGATGGCACTGCCCACCAAACTGCTCCGCCAAGCCAAAATTCACCGTGATCGACTTCGCGTGACCAATGTGGAGAAAGCCATTTGGCTCCGGTGGAAATCGCGTGACCAACTCGCGGACACGCCCCGCCTCCAGATCAGCCTGAATCTGTGTGCGCAAGAAGTTACTGCGACGCTCCGCGGACATCCCGAACCCTGGGCACTGCACCCGAAAATGAGGCGCGTACTATACCAACTGGGTAGGGGCCTTGGCATGGGATCATTCCCACTTACAGCCAAAATTCAGCATCGCAACCCCTCGCCATCTCAGGTACGATGCCGCCTCCCGATTTAGACCCCTGAGGTATCCATGCCAGCTGCGCATATCCTGATGAACACCACTGTCGGCTCTATGACTCTAGAGCTCGATGCAGATAATGCCCCGAAAACGGTAGAAAATTTTCTGTCATACGTCACGGACGGCTTTTACGACGGCACGATTTTTCACCGTGTTATTAACAATTTCATGATTCAGGGTGGTGGCTTCACAACTGACATGGAGCAAAAGGAGACACAGGCTCCGATCGAAAATGAGGCCAACAACGGGCTCAAAAATGCCCACGGCACGATTGCTATGGCGCGCACACAGGACCCGCACTCTGCGACGGCGCAGTTCTTTATTAATGTTCAGGACAATGATTTTCTGAACCACACCGGCGAAAATATGCAGGGTTGGGGATATGCCGTGTTCGGCAAGGTTACTGAAGGCGGCGACGTGCTCGATAAAATCAGATGCGTGCAAACCGGTGGCCAGGCCGGCCATCAGGATGTGCCCATCGAGCCTATCATCATCGAGAGTGTGACCGTCATCGGCGACTAAGGGCTCATCGGTGCACAGAATTTTTGTCAGCGATATACACCTCAGCGACGACACGCCCGACATCGAGGCGGCCTTTATTGCGTTATTGAAAAAGGAATTCCCCTTTGACTCACTGGTCTTACTTGGTGATGTCTTTGAGGCCTGGGTGGGTGACGATGACGACGCGCCGCTTGCTGAGCGCATTAGATTAGCGCTGCGCGCACTCTCCGACGCCGGCACAGAGGTTCTGTTCAGCAGAGGGAATCGAGACTTCATGCTGGGAGAGCTGTTCGCCAGTGACATTGGCGGCACCCTGCTGGCAGATCAAACGGTTTTAGACGTGGCAGGGCAGCCCACATTGCTGCTCCACGGTGACATCCTATGCACGGACGATGTCGACTACCAACAGTTCAGACAACTCGTTCATTCATCCGAGTGGCAGGCTGAAATGATGTCGAAATCACTCGATGAGCGGCGAGAGCTGGCGCGTCAGCTACGATCAATGAGCATTGATGCAGCGAGCAACAAACCTGAAGACATTATGGACGTGAACCAAGATGCTGTGGTTAGCGTCATGCGCGACGCCGATGTTGCAGTCATGGTGCACGGTCACACGCATCGGCCTGACCGACACCAGCATGACACCGGAGAACGGATCGTGCTGGGGGATTGGACTGCACAAGCGGGCTGGCTGCTTCGCGAGCAAGGCAGCCAACTCAGCTTAGAGCGCTTCTCTATCGGCTAATGCTTTATCACGACAGGGCCGCTGTGAAAGCGGAACACAGTGTCTGCGCTTTCCACCAGCTCCGCCTCAAGACCACAGAAATACTCGAGCCGGCCTGCCAAATCCTCTCCGTCGGTCAACGATTCGGCTAAGCGTAAATAATCGGTGTAGTGCCGAGCCTCACTTTTCAGCAGGGAGAAATAAAAGTCGCCCAGCTCTTTATCGAGCTCGGGGGCGAGCCTGGCAAAGCGCTCGCAGGAACGCGCCTCAATCAGCGCACCCACAATGAGCGTATCAATGAGTCGCCCGGGCTCTTGCCGGCGCAAACCTTTATGCAGGCCTTGCGCATATCGTGAGGCACTGAGTGGCTTATAAGGAACATCGCGCGCCGCCATAATCTTGATCACCTGCTCGAAGTGACGAAGCTCCTCCCGGGCAAGCCGAGACATTTTATTCAGCAAAGCCGGGTTATCGGTGTAGCGGTGCATCAGCGCCAGAGCGGTGGCCGCTGCTTTCTTCTCACAGTTGGCATGGTCAATGAGCAAGGTCGGCTCTTGATCCGGCCGCAATGCCACAGACACCCAGGCGTCTGGCGTAGGGCAAGGCAAAAACTGTTGGATACCGGCGATCAAGGTCGAAGCTGAGTTCATCGCAGGACCTCTTGAGGCGGCTCATCCGCGAACAGATCCCTGGTGGCGATGTAGCGATCATAGTGCGCGGCAGACAAGACCCAGAATTCCTCATCTATCTGATCCCGGAGCGCCACCAGTGTCATGTCTCTGCAGCTGGGCAACACCTCAAAACCGTACTGCTCAGGCTGTGCAATCTGTGTCGCACCCGCCTTAAGCAGGGCAAAGAGATGACAATAGGGGTCATGATGCGGTTGATGGCGAATTTTCTGAACCGAAAGCTGCCAGTCCAATAGCTTCTGGTCGACAATCCGGACCTTGTTGGCCACGCACATTGCCAGGAAACGATCTAGACGCGCATCAATCGCCTGCTTCTGTGCTTGCGAATAACCATTCCAGTCAATGACCTCATGGGAAAAGCGCTTGCAACCGCGGCACACCGCATCACCGATACCGGTAGAGCAGACGCCGATGCAGGGGGTTCGAATAGGGTTGAGGTCAGACACGGCTCCTCCGCAGCGAGGGAAGTTTAGCAGTTTCTGAATTAAGGCAATGCCCCCGCCATCGGCCGAATGAATGAGGGATATTCAAAACGTCGTTAACCTCGGAAACGGTCGCCAAGCTATAATCTAACCATCACGAGTCAAGCCTGCAAAAGGAAGCTGTAGATGCTGGAAGCCTATCGTCAACACGTCGCAGACCGCGCCGCTCAAAACATACCGCCTGCCCCGCTATCGCCTGAGCAGGTTGCCGACTTGGTTGAACTGCTGAAGAGCCCACCGAACGGCGAGGAAGCTTTTCTCGTTGAACTGCTGAGCGAGCGAGTCCCTCCCGGGGTGGATGAGGCCGCGTATGTCAAAGCCGGATTCCTGTCAGCGCTGGCAAAGGGTGAGACGACCTGTGCTCTGATTGACCGGGAGCACGCCATTCGCCTGCTGGGCGATATGCATGGCGGCTACAACATTACCACGTTGGTCGGACTGCTAGACGATGAGGCACTGGGTGCACACGCGGCGCGGGAACTGAAGCAAACACTGCTGGTGTTTGACGCGTTTCATGATGTGGTGGAGCTGGCAAAAGGCGGCTCGAGCAATGCCCAAGCCGTTTTGCAGAGCTGGGCGGCCGGAGAGTGGTTCACCGAGCGCCCCGACGTGCCTGAATCTTTGAAAATGGTGGTATTCAAAGTCACCGGCGAAACCAATACCGATGACCTCTCCCCCGCCCCCGATGCCTGGTCGCGCCCTGACATCCCGCTGCACGCACTGGCCATGTTCAAGATGGCTCGCGATGGCATCGAACCCGACGAACCGGGCGTTACCGGCCCGCTCAAGAAAATCGAGGCGATCAAGCAGGCAGGTTTACCAGTGGCATTCGTCGGTGATGTAGTTGGAACAGGATCATCGCGCAAATCTGCCACCAACTCAGTGCTGTGGTACTTCGGCGACGATACCCCCGGCATCCCCAATAAAAGGGCCGGTGGCGTGTGCATTGGCGGCAAGGTGGCTCCGATCTTCTACAACACCATGGAGGACGCGGGTGCACTGGTATTCGAAGCGCCGGTCGACTCGCTGGCCATGGGTGATGTGATCGAAATTCGGCCCTACGACGGCAAAATCCTGTCCGAGAGCGGTGACGTGCTGTCGGAATTCGCCTTGCGCTCCGATGTGTTGCTGGATGAGGTCCGCGCGGGCGGGCGCATCAATCTCATTATTGGACGTGGCCTCACCGGAAAAGCGCGAGAGGCGCTGGGCTTGGGAGACACCGATCTGTTCCGTACCCCCGAGCAACCAGAGCACTCTGACAAAGGCTTCACGCTCGCACAAAAAATGGTGGGCCGCGCGTGTGGCGTAGCGGGCATCCGACCCGGAACCTACTGCGAACCGCAAATGACCACGGTCGGCTCGCAAGACACCACCGGGCCAATGACGCGCGATGAGCTGCAGGATCTTGCCTGCCTGGGTTTCTCGGCCGACTTAACAATGCAGTCGTTTTGCCACACCGCAGCCTATCCAAAGCCTGTCGATATCGATACCCAGCACACGCTACCCGATTTTATTATGACTCGTGGTGGCGTCTCTCTGCGTCCGGGAGACGGCATCATCCATAGCTGGCTCAACCGCATGCTGTTACCTGATACGGTCGGCACCGGCGGTGACTCGCACACCCGCTTCCCTATCGGCATTTCCTTCCCCGCAGGCTCCGGCTTGGTGGCCTTCGGTGCCGCTACTGGCGTGATGCCTCTGGACATGCCCGAGTCGGTGCTGGTGCGCTTCAAGGGTGAGCTGCAGCCTGGCGTGACGCTGCGCGATCTGGTGCACGCCATTCCGCTGTACGCCATCAAGGCCGGTCTCCTGACCGTGGCCAAGGCTGGCAAGAAGAACATCTT
>CALKHC010000106.1 GCA_938091425.1 uncultured Luminiphilus sp.
GGAGGAATTTCTGGATTTGCTCGTCTCCTCCATCACGGCCGAGTACTCCGGCTGCGTGCTCTACCAAGAGATTGAGAAAAACGTCAGCAATCCCGATGTGTCTACGCTGATGCGCTACATGGCGAGAGACGAATCCCGACACGCCGGTTTTATCAATAAAGCGCTGAACAAGCTGGGAGTCGCTGTTGACCTCGGGGTGTTAAAGCGGGAGAAGGAGTACACCTTTTTCAAGCCGAAATATATTTATTACGCCACTTATCTATCAGAGAAAATTGGCTACGCCCGCTATATCACGATCTATCGACATCTCGAGCGGCATCCCGAGAAACGATTTCATCCCATCTTTAAGTGGTTTCTGGAGTGGTGTAACGACGAGTTTGCCCACGGCGAAGCCTTCGCACTGATCATGCGGTCTGATCCTAAATTACTCACCGGCTTCAACAAGTTGTGGATCCGCTTCTTCTTACTGGCCGTCTACTCGACCATGTACGTCAGAGATCACTCTAGGCCCAAGCTCTATGAAGCTTTTGGTATGGATGTCACCGAGTTTGACTACACAGTATTTGATATCACCACCGAGATTTCCCGGCAGGTTTTCCCGCTGACACTGAATACCGACGACCCCCGCTTCCGGGCTGGTCTTGAGCGGATGCGGACCCTCCAAGTTGCCCGCGACGCACTTGAGGGTCAGCGGGGTCCGGTGGCGATACTCAAGAAGCTAGGTTATCTGTTGGGATCGGGGCTGGTCTTTGCGCGTTTATTCGTGTTGCCCACCCAAGCCAACACCATCCCAGACCAGGTGCGGATGCAGCCTGCCTGGTAACCAGCAGTAGCTAACAGGCTGCTCACTAAAACGCGTCTGCGCATCCCCACATATCATGGCGTCGACCGTTGCAGCAGTCGGGGTAATGCTACCTCGGTCGTGTACTTGGTGAGTCACCACTTACGTGGGTAATGGCAGGGCTGTTCTCAACTCTGCCGGTTTGATAGTTTGGCGCCTCAGTCAATCCTAAAGGTCAAACCGTGTCCGTTATCGAAGTTCATCAGGAAGCAGGTGTCGCACTCGTGACGTTGAATCGTCCCGACGCGCATAACGCCCTTAATCGAGAATTGTCCGAGGCCATTATTGCGACCTTCGCCGACCTTGCGGCAGATGGGGGAGTGCGAGCGATTGTTTTGACAGGTGCAGGCCGCGCGTTTTGTGCAGGCGTAGATCTCAAAGCGTTAACAGATGAGCCCGAACTGCTGTCGAGCGGACTCGGGTTGGGCCCCGACTCGCCGATTGTGGTGGCGCTGGAGCAGTGTCCCCAGCCCATTATCGGCGCGGTGAACGGTGCCGCTGTAACTGGTGGATTTGAGTTGGCGCTGGCTTGTGATTATTTATTTGCCAGTGAGCACGCGCGGTTTGCTGACACCCACGCCCGAGTGGGTATCTTGCCAGGCTGGGGGCTGTCACAGAAATTGTCTCGCATCATTGGCATTAATAGAGCCAGAGAGATGAGTTTGACTGGCAATTTCATTGATGCCGAGCGCGCCGAGGCGTGGGGCCTAGTCAATCGTGTGTGTGTTGCCGAAAGCCTGCTAGACGAGGCACTAGCCAGTGCCGCTCAAATCGCAGATGCCGATCCTAAGGCCGTTTTCGCGCTTAAGGCCCTGATGAATGACGGTGTCAAGGAGACGCTCGGCGACGCATTAGTGCTGGAGGGCGAGCGCGGCAACGCCTTCGCCAAGACGGTGGACTATAGCCAGATGAGCACCCGATTGGCGGCGCTGCGCCAACGAGCAGCCAAGCAGTGAGCGAAGGACTGCGGGTTGTCCTGAAATCCGCCGCTTCCTTTTCGAAGGAGGACATGAGCTCATGATTGGGTTATTGAGCGGAGTCGTGCTTTGGAGCGCCGCGCATCTTTTTAAACGCTTGGCGCCGGCAGCGCGAGCGCGGCTCGGCAATGCTGGCAGACCGATAATGGCACTGTTGCTGGTGGCGTCCGTGGTGCTGATGACGGTGGGTTACCAGCAGGCCTCGACTACGGTGTGGTGGGGCCGCCAGACAGCGTGGGTTGGCGTTAACAACTTGCTGGTTTACCTCGGTTTTTACTGTATCGCTGGATCAATGGTAGGTGCCCGAGTCGCGGGCGTGATCCGCCATCCGCAGTTGACCGCCGTCAAACTGTGGGCGGTCGCGCATCTACTTGTGAATGGTGACTCCGCCTCGCTGATACTGTTTGGCGGCCTGCTCGTCTGGGCGGTGCTAGAAGTCGTGATCATCAATAAACAGGATGGTAAGCCCCGGTTGGTGAAACCCAGCTCCACACTGCCCCGTGAAATGGGCGCCATTGTGGTCACGCTCACGGTGTATGGCCTCACGGCTTACCTTCATGGACAGCTTGGTTACCCCGTTCATGGCTGACGCCAGCCAACTCGCGTGAGCGGTCGTTTCAGACTCACGGATGCCGCCATCCGCAAGGCGCTTGCCGCGCTGGCTCAGGATCACGAAGAGGTGGCGCGAGCCATCGCTCAGGTGGGGTATCCCCCGTCGCGGCGACGGGAACACTCTTTTGAATCTTTGGCGAGAATCGTGATCGGCCAGCAACTGTCCGTCAAAGCCGCCGCCACCATCGCCCAGCGCGTTGACGAGACGGTGGGGGGTGCGTTGCAGCCTGAGACATTGCTCGCCACAGCCCCGGACCAACTCAGAGCTGCTGGCCTTTCTCGCCAGAAAATTGGCTACCTGCAGTCCTTGGCAGAGGCTGTGATGTCCGGTGACTTGCCGATCGAAATCTTGCCCGAGCTCACTGATGAGGACGTTGAGGCCGCAATCACCGCGGTTCGGGGGTTCGGGCGTTGGTCTGCACACATGTACATGATGTTTTCCCTCGGGCGTCTAGATATTTGGCCCAGCGGAGATCTCGCTGTGCGAGTGGGATTTGGCCGGATCATGGGTTGGAAGGACCGGCCTGACGAGAAAAAGGTGATTGACGAGGGCGCCGCCTTTTCACCGTATCGCAGTGCGTTAGCCCTGCTGTGCTGGCAATTTTACAGCGAGGCCCCGCTGTGAGTTTTAGTGAATGGGATCAGCGGTGCATGACTTTGGCCTTGGAAGAGGCCAGCCGCGCGGCTGATCGCGGTGAGGTGCCTGTGGGTGCGGTGCTGACTCGCGGTGAGGTGGTGCTCGCACATGGCGGTAACGCTCAGATAGAACTCAACGATGCTACGGCCCACGCAGAAATCCGGGTATTAAGAGAAGCAGGTGTCAGGGACAGTAACTATCGGCTGCCAGGCACGACCTTATATGTGACGCTGGAGCCCTGCACGATGTGCTGCGGTGCAGTGGTTCACGCCCGAGTCGAACACCTGATTTTTGCAGCACGAGAGCCTCGTGCCGGCGCAGTGCTCAGCACGGGTGCGACGCTCGACAACCCCGCGCTTAACCATCGGGTGAAGTGGGCAGAAGGTTTGTATGAAACAGAGAGCGCAGATCTGTTGCGCCAGTTCTTTCAGAGGCGCCGGGGCGGTCACGCAGAGGACGCCTGAGCTGCCATCGTGTAGCCGCTATAAAACGGGGAGTTGGGCGCGCCGGAGGTGATTCGGGAGCAGCGCATCAACCTGAATCGGCGGTGTGATGCGACGCTCTGGAAGGTTCTTGAACGACAGTAATCCCTCGTAGTGGCGGATGTTGTCGACATAGGTGACCGCTTGTTCCCCTTCCGCAAAACCGAATTTCGTCATGGGAAAATAATTGGGATTTTGCAGCTTGGGCAGCTGCGCCCGCACATCTGGCCACAAGTGGGGGTCGCCTCCCGCTTGCTGGGTGATGATGCGAGTATCCTCCAAATGTCCCATGCCAATGTTGTAGGCCGCCAGCGCCATAGAGGTCCGATCAGGCTCTTCGATATCTGATGGCAGCCGTCTCAATAAGTCTTTGAAAAACCGCGCTCCACCTCGCAGGCTTTGCCGGGGGTCCGTGCGGTCCTCAACGCCGAGTTCATTTGCAGTCACTCGTGTGAGCATCATCATGCCTCGCACACCGGTATGAGAACGGGCCTCGGGGTCCCAATGTGATTCTTGATATGCCATGGCGGCCAGTAGCCGCCAGTTCATCTGGTACTCCTCGGCTACCGTCTCAAGAAGCGGCTGCCACTCAGGTAAATCATCACGCATTTTGCGCTGGAAGGTGAGTGAACCAACCCGGGATGCGTGCTCCCAGCGACCAAAGTGCTCCCGCTCCAGCTGCGCTATTTGCCCTTGCTCACTAGCGCTGCCAATAAATTGGTTCACCAGTGCCAGCGACGCCTCACTATTGTCGTCTTGGGGCAGATACCAAACAACGGGTGTGGTGTGGCCGATTTCCATGGCGGCGACTACTCTGGGAAACAGTTGCTGTTGGATGCTGAATTCAATCGAATCGACGATTGCCAGATCAGCTTTCTCGTCAGTGACCAGTTGCATCAATTCGAGCGAGTCTGCGGCGTGAATCTCACGCCAGGTCAACTCGGGGAGGTCTTGCTGCAGCGCAGAGAGTGTCTCCAGATGCGCGCTGCCGGCGATCACCACCACATCACGCCCCGCCAGAGCATCGAGCGAGCGCGGTCTCAATGCGCCAGATTTATACACGACGAGGGGTTGCTGATGCAGGTAGGGGGTAGAAGCGATAAATCGCGCGTCACGGCCAGCACTTTGGCTGAGGCCGGCCGCTGCCAGGTGTGCCTCGCCCCTCGCCAGCATCTCGAACAGCTCGGGCAGGCTAAAGGCGACCTTGATCCGCACCGGCATGTCGTACTCCCGGGCGAACGCTTTGATCATCGCGTATTCGAACCCCGACGCGCGATCCCCATCGAAGTAGTAGGTGGTCGGGGTATTGCGAGTCACAACTACTATTTCTTCGCCTTCGGCCATCGGTTGCAGGAAAGACGAGTCGTTACACCCGGGTAACAGGCTCAATGAGCCGACGTAGGCAAGCCAAAACAAGAGTCGCGTCATATGGTGATTGTAGGTGCTAGATCGCGCCGGGAACAGAACGTCTGACAGTGCGAGGTGACACTGGTAAAAAAGACGAAAACGTCTCGGTCTGAGGCCAAGGGCATACCTGCGAACCAAGCACCGCGGTATACTCTGCGAGCTGTCTCGCTCAGGAACCACAGATGCTTGTCCTGCCCGGATCTTCCGCGCTGTCCGACGCCCGTTTTCAACTCTTGGCGGCCGACATTTCTGCACTGGGTCTGGGCCTTTCTCTGAGAGAGGTGGTGCACGCTTATGCGGTCGACATCGCGCCGGGTGAGACCATCGATAGCGACCGTTTGGCGGCGCTGCTTCACCCTGGCACTGCGGCGGCCGCTGATCCCTCTGCACAGACCCGACCGGGGCAGCGCGTCGTTGCTCCCCGATTTGGCACGATTTCCCCCTGGTCCAGTAAAGCCACTGATATCGCCCATAACTGTGGTTTCTCGGCGGTTGAGCGCATCGAACGGGTGGCGCTATTCGGCATTGACGGCCTCACAAAAGGTGACGATACCCGCGCGCTGGATGCCTTGATTCACGATCGTATGGTCGAGACCGTTGTCAGCTCGCTGGACGATTTGCTGCCCATGTTTGAGCGATCCGCGCCCCGATCCTTCGAGGAGGTCGACTTGCTGGATGGAGGCGCCGCTGCCTTGACGCACGCGAACAGCGAATTGGGTCTGGCGTTGACTGAAGACGAAATTACCTACCTCGTCGACGCGTTTTCGACTTTGGGGCGTAACCCCCGGGATATCGAGTTGATGATGTTTGCGCAGGCGAACTCCGAACACTGCCGTCACAAAATTTTTAATGCCAGCTGGGAAATCGACGGCGCGCAGCAGGATCACTCCCTGTTTGCGATGATCCGTCATACCCATGAGGTCGGTGGTGACAACGTACTGTCAGCCTACTCCGATAACGCGGCCGTCGTGGCAGGTCATCGAGCGGGTCGATTTTATCCAGACGTTTCTGATCAGGTCTGGCGATTCCACGACGAGCCGATTCATCTATTGATGAAAGTGGAAACGCACAACCACCCGACAGCGATTTCGCCCTTTGCGGGTGCCGGTACCGGTTCGGGTGGTGAAATTCGTGACGAGGGTGCTGTAGGACGTGGCTCGCGACCCAAGGTCGGGCTGGTGGGTTTCTCGGTCTCCCATTTGGAACTGCCAGACAAGCCGCGACCATGGGAACTAGGTTATGGCCGCCCGGGCAGAATTGTCTCGCCGCTGGCCATCATGACCGAGGGGCCAATTGGCGCAGCGGCCTTTAACAACGAGTTTGGCAGGCCCAATCTAGCGGGCTACTTCCGAACCTTTGAAACGCAAACCGCCGGGGGCGTCAGGGGTTATCACAAGCCCATCATGATCGCCGGGGGATTCGGTAACGTCCGCACCGAGCACGTTGACAAGGGTGACTACTCAGCCGGCGCCAAATTGGTGGTACTGGGTGGCCCCGCGATGCTAATTGGTTTGGGCGGCGGCGCGGCATCATCCATGGCGAGCGGTGATAGTGCTGAGGATCTCGACTTTGCCTCCGTGCAGCGACAAAACCCTGAAATACAGCGCCGCTGTCAGGAGGTCATAGATCGCTGTTGGAGTCTGGGTGCCGACAATCCCATTGCCTTTATTCATGATGTCGGTGCAGGAGGACTGAGCAACGCCCTGCCCGAGTTGGTCAAGGATGGTGGCCGGGGAGGGCATTTTGAACTCCGCGATGTACCGAATGACGAACCAGGCATGACGCCTCTAGAGATCTGGTGTAACGAGTCGCAGGAGCGCTATGTGCTGGCGGTCGAGCCAGATCAGCTGGCGCGTTTTGAATCCATCTGTGAGCGGGAACGCTGTCCTTATGCGGTCGTTGGTGAGGCAACAGAAGCGCATCATCTCACTGTTACAGACCGCCAGTTCGACAACCACCCGGTCGATCTGCCCATGTCAGTGCTGTTTGGCAAGCCGCCCAAGATGCACCGACAGGTCTCACGCAGGCCGTCCGTCAGGGATGGCTTTGACCCCAGTGCGGTCCCCCTGCCGGAATCGCTGGAGCGGGTACTGACCTTCCCCGCGGTAGCGTCGAAGAGCTTTCTGATCACCATCGGTGACCGCAGTGTCACAGGGATGGTTTCTCGGGATCAGATGGTCGGTCCCTGGCAGGTACCGGTGGCGGACTGCGCCGTCACCACAGTATCGCTGGACACCCATCTGGGCGAAGCCATGTCGATGGGTGAGCGCACGCCGCTGGCGCTGTTAGACGGACCCGCATCCGGCCGGATGGCGGTGGCCGAGGCGATTACCAATATCCTAGCCGCGCCTATTGCGTCACTCAGTGACATCAAGCTCTCTGCAAACTGGATGTGTGCAGCCGGCTACCAGGGAGATGACGCCATTCTCTATGACACCGTCGCTGCCGTGGGTCGCGACTTTTGTCCTGCGCTCGGTATCACCATACCTGTGGGCAAGGATTCCATGTCGATGCGCACCGTGTGGCAGGAACACGGTGAAGACCGCTCCGTGACCGCGCCTGTCTCCCTCATTGTGTCGGCATTTGCCCCCTGTGATGACGTTCGCAAGGTGCTGACACCCGCTCTGTCCCCGCGCGACGACACGGTCTTGTTGCTGGTGGATCTGGGTCGCGGGAGGGATCGTCTGGGTGGTTCGGTGCTGGCGCAGGTATGGCAACAAATGGGCAGTACTGCCCCCGACGTCTCAGCCGAAGATATTCATGCGTTTTTCGAGCTAATGACAACGGCCAAGGACAACGACTGGGTGCTCGCCTACCACGACCGATCTGATGGAGGTTTGCTGGTCACCCTGTTAGAGATGGCGTTTGCGGGGCGCTGCGGTTTACAGGTGGACCTCGAAGTGTCGCCCGATCAGGCCAACGCAAGGCTCTTTTCTGAAGAGGTTGGCGCTGTCATACAGGTGGCGGCCGGCCATGTTTCCGACGTTATGGCTCGCGCCGAGGAGGTTGGTCTTGGCGACGCGGTCACTTGCATCGCGACGCCGCGGGCCGACGGTCGCATTGTGGTGAATTCCCCTCAGTTCGAGCTGATCGACAGCCGGCGCGAAGCCCTGCAGTCGCTTTGGGCGGACACCAGTCACGCCATTGCCCGTGTCCGCGACAACGTCGACTGCGCAGATCAGGAGTTTGCAACCATACAGGCGCAAGACCCAGGTTTGTCCGCCCATCTCAGCTACGACTGCAATGCTGACATCGCCGCGCCCTTTATCGCCACAGGGCATCGCCCACGCGTTGCGATACTGCGCGAGCAGGGGGTCAATGGACACATGGAGATGGCGGCGGCCTTTGACCGCGCCGGGTTTACGGCGGTCGACGTGCACATGAGCGATGTCATCGCCGGGCGGCGCGATCTGTCAGATTGTCATGGTCTGGCGGCCTGTGGCGGCTTCTCCTACGGTGATGTGCTCGGTGCCGGAGAGGGCTGGGCAAAAAGCATTTTATTTAATGAGACGGTCCGCACCCGGTTTGAACAGTTTTTCGCGCGAACCGATACGTTCGCGCTGGGCGTCTGTAACGGTTGCCAAATGCTGTCAGCGCTGCAGGAAATTATCCCGGGGACTGACCACTGGCCGCGCTTTGCTCGCAATCGCTCTGAGCAGTACGAGGCGCGCCTGTCGCTGGTCAGAGTCGAGGCCTCGCCGTCTGTGCTGATGGCGGGTATGGAGGGGTCGCACCTGCCTATCGTGGTGGCACATGGAGAGGGTCGCGCGCAGTTTGCCTCGGCCGATGAGCAGGGCTCACTTGAGGCCGCGGGTTTGGTGGCCATGCGATTTATCAATCACGATCTGCAACTCGCCGATACCTACCCCTACAACCCCAATGGGTCGCCGGACGGCATCACGGGTCTCTGCAATGAAGATGGGCGTATCACTATCATGATGCCGCATCCCGAGCGCGTCTTTCGTGCGGCGCAACTCTCGTGGCGCCCGGCCGAATGGCAAACTGACTCCGGCTGGATGCGACTCTTCCGTAATGCGCGGGTTTGGCTTGGGTAACTGTTACATGGTGTTAGCGCCACTGAGTCGTTACACTCCGCGCCTGTTTAATCATGCTAACTCTGCTGGGCCAACGACCAAGTAAAACCGATGACAAACCGCTACCCCCTTTGGAAAAACCTGCTCATTCTGACAGTGGTGCTGTGTGGCTTTTATTACGCCGCGCCTAATCTGTACGCCCCTGATCCAGCGCTGCAGATTGCGGGTGCCAGCAGTTCTCAACAGATCGACGAACGCGTGCTCGCCAAAGCGGGGACCGCGCTAACCGAGGCGGGGATCGGCTTTTTCGGTGAGGAGCTGCAAAATCAGGGCAAATCAGCGCTGTTGCGCCTGGATGATCGTGCGCAACAGCTGCGAGCGCAGGCCGTATTGGCGCGAGAGTTGGGAGACGGCTTTATCGTCGCACTGAATCTCGCGCCCACCACACCTGACTGGTTGATGGACGGTGGGGCCACCCCTATGAAGCTCGGACTGGATCTGAGTGGCGGCGTGCATTTCAAACTCGAAGTCGATGTGGCGGCGGCGACCGAGCGCAAGCTGGACCAATATGAAACCGGCATTCAGAAGCGACTGCGCGAGGAGCGTATTCGCGGTCGAATCAGTTTGGATGGTCAACAAGTCGCCATGCAATTTCGTACTGAGGCCGATCGTGAAGCGGCTCGCCGGGAGGTTTCGGATCTGTATCCTGAGCTCTTTCTTGATCGTGTAGACGAGGGCGAGATCTGGTCGTTGTATGCAGAGGTCACGGAGCAAACGATCGACGAGGTGGTCGACTACGCCGTGGCGCAAAACCTGACCACTATTCGTAATCGCGTCAATGAACTGGGTGTGTCCGAGCCGTTGGTGCAGCGTCAGGGTAGTAACCGCATTGTTGTGGAGCTCCCGGGTATTCAGGATACCGCCGAGGCGAAGCGCATTTTGGGCAAAGTCGCGAATCTGGAGTTTCGATTGGTGGCCGAGGCCAATGCACCGATTTCAGAGCGTCAGCGATTCGAATATCGCAGCGCTGATCGCGGCGGCATGACAGAGTGGCTCGAGCGCGACGTCATCATCACCGGCGAGAGTGTGTCCAATGCTCAGGCCGGATTTGATCAGAACGGACAGCCCAATGTGATGATCAGCCTCGACGGTGAGGGCGGTATGCTGATGTCGCGGGCGACCCGCGCCAACGTCAAGCGCCGTATGGGCGTCCTGTTCATAGAGAGAAAATATCGCACCCGTTATGAGCAGGATGAGTCTGGGGAAGAGGTGGCAGTGCGCATTCCCTATGATGAAAAGAAACTGCTTACCGCGCCGGTGATTCAGTCCGCGCTGGGTGCGCAGTTTCAGATCACGGGCCTCGATAACCCAGCCGAGTCCTCTGAACTGGCGCTCATGTTGCGCGCCGGTGCGCTTGCAGCGCCCATCACCTTTGTGGAAGAGCGCACGGTGGGCCCCTCATTGGGTGCCGAGAATATTCGCCTCGGCATGAAGTCGGTGCAGGTCGGTCTGGCGCTGGTCGTTGTCTTCATGATCCTTTATTACCGCGTATTCGGCATCGCCGCAGTGATCGCGCTGTCGGGTAATTTGGTCCTGTTGGTCGGCATCATGTCCCTGCTGGGCGCCACGCTCACGCTGCCAGGTATTGCGGGTATCGTGCTGACCGTCGGTATGGCGGTGGACGCCAACGTGCTGATATTTGCGCGAATTCGCGAGGAGATACGCAGCGGATCGCCGCCGCAAACGGCGATCACTCAGGGTTTTGATCGCGCGATTGTGACGATCCTGGATGCCAACATCACAACGTTAATCGTTGCCATCATTCTCTATGCGATCGGTACCGGGCCGATCAAAGGCTTCGCCGTGACTCTCTCGGTCGGCATCATCACGTCCATGTTCTCCTCGATTATGGGCACCCGAGCGCTGATCAACCTTCTCTATGGCGGTCGCCGAGTGAAGTCACTAGCGATCGGTGGCATTGGGAACACACGATCCAATACGGAAGGAGCGCCAGCATGAAAGCCATACCGTTCATGAAATGGCGCTGGGTCGCGATGGCGCTCTCAGTGACCGCATTGTTGGCGGCTATCGGTTCGCTCACGGTGCGGCAATTGAATTGGGGTCTCGATTTCACAGGTGGCACGTTGGTAGAGGTCGCCTACAGTGACAGCGCTGATCTGGGTGCGATTCGCACCGTCCTCGGTCAGGAAGGGTACGACGGTGCAGTGGTGGTGAGCTTTGGTACTGACAAGGATGTGCTGGTCCGCTTGCCCGACGGCTACTCTGATGAGCAGGGCGCGTTGATGGTCGATAAGCTTCGGGCCGCAACAGATATGAGCATCGAGCTTCGCCGGATCGAGTTCGTCGGACCCCAAGTCGGTGAAGAGCTGAGAGACGACGGCGGTATCGCTATGCTCACCGCGCTCGGTCTAGTGATGCTCTATGTTGCCTTCCGCTTCCAGATTAAATTTGCGCTAGGCGCGGTGATCGCGCTGGCCCACGATGTGATTTTTACGCTTGGTTTCTTCTCACTCACGGGACTGGAGTTCGATCTGACCGTGCTGGCGGCCCTGTTGGCGGTGGTGGGCTATTCACTGAATGACACGATCGTGGTGTCCGACCGCATTCGTGAGAACCTGCGGAAAATTCGTCGCGCCAGTCCCGGAGAAGTGATCGACATCTCCCTGACTGAAACGCTGGGCAGAACGCTGGTTACCTCGTTGACCACTTTGCTGGTATTGGCCGCCCTCGCTTTGTTCGGCGGAGAAATGATTTTTGGTTTTGCCGTGGCGCTTCTGGTGGGTGTTGCGGTGGGCACTTACTCTTCCATGTACGTGGCGGCCACCACGTTGCTGCAATTGGGTGTGAGTAAAGAGGATGTCATGGTGCCCGAGCGCGAAGGTGCCGATCAGGAAGGCTTAATGCCCTGAGACGGGCACCGGTGAGGGGGTCTCAGGTGGCAGACCACTTAACGAGAGGCAGCATTTGACGCATTAGTTTGCTGTTGGCGCAGACCACGTTGCCACTGTCGTACCAGTCCTCACCACCCGACAGGTCTGTGATCAATCCGCCTGCCTCGCGAACCAGTAGCGCGCCGGCGGCGATGTCCCACTGGTTCAGGCCCATCTCCCAAAACCCATCTAGGCGTCCGGCCGCGACATAGGCGAGATCCAGCGAGGCAGCGCCTGCCCGGCGAACACCCATGGAGCGACTGGTGACGGCCGCAAGTGAGTGGGTATACCAATCGAGGTGCTCCTCGCAGTGACCCAAAAAAGGCACCCCGGTGCCGATCAGCGAGTCGGTGAGCTCGCGTCGATCGCTAACGCGAATACGATGTCCGTTTAGTTGCGCGCCACGACCGCGCGAGGCGATAAATTCTTCTCGTCTCACCGGGTCATAAACCACGGCGTGCTCGATTTTGCCTCGATACAGACAGGCAATGCTGATCGCGTAGTGAGGGATGCCTCTCAGAAAATTACTGGTGCCGTCCAGTGGATCGATGACCCAGGTGTAGTCAGAGTCTTCATTCCCGGAAAGGCCGCTCTCCTCACATTGAAAGCGGTGCTCCGGGTAAGTCTTACTCAGCTGATAGAGAATTTCCTTCTCCGCGGCGATGTCGACTTCCGTCACAAAGTCTGCGGCTGCCTTCGCCTGATAACCGACCCGATCCATATCGTCAGAGGCACGCACGACCATATCTCCCGCTTTGCGGGCAGCTCGCAGCGCCATGGATGCTGTCGGTTCCATTGTGTGTCCGGTGTGTTGGGGCGGCGCATGATAACAGGGGCGATCGGGTGCGGATACGGCTTTGGTACACTGGCGGTGCCGCTATCCCAGCAGGTTCACTTTCCACGCGGAATCCTTGGGACGTCCCTCTTAAGAGTTATCACATGAATCCTGACAACATCGACATTGTCCTGGTCCACACTACCCATAGCGGCAATATTGGGGGTGTGGCGCGCGCCATGAAAAATATGGGGCTCACTCGGCTGACGCTGGTGGCGCCCGTGGAATACCCGGCACCTGAGGCAACCTGGCGCGCGGCATCCGCGGTGGATGTGATGGAGAACGCCCGTGTTGTAGGCACCCTCGATGAGGCGATCGCGGACAGTCAGTTTGTCGTCGGTACCAGTGCTCGGGAGCGCCGCATTCCCTGGCCTGTACAGGACGCTCGACGTTGCGCGGAGCGGATTGCCGAGCACTCGACTTCCGAGCGGGTGGCGATTCTATTTGGTCGCGAAGATCGCGGCCTGCTAAACGAGGAGTTGCAGCGCTGTAACCTGCACTGCCATATCCCGACCCATGAGGCTTATCCGAGCCTGAACCTCGCTATGGCGGTGCAAATCGTGGCTTACGAATGCCGCATGATGCAGCTGGAGGGCCAAACAGCCGATGTTGAGGACGCGGAGTGGGACACACCCTTTGCCACCGCCGAGGACATGACGCGGTTCTATGCGCATCTTGAGGAGACATTAATCGACATCGAATTCCTCAACCCGAAGACGCCTCGTCAGCTTATGCGACGACTGAAGCGGCTGTACAACCGGGTGCGATTGGACGAGATGGAGCTCAATATCCTGCGCGGTATTCTCACTGAAACCCAGAAAACGGCGGCCCGAAAAGCCGACTGAAACCACGTCGGCTTATTCTTGACTAAAATAGTCAGGAATAGGATAATCCATGGCATGAAACTGACGACTCGCGGGCGATACGCCGTCACTGCCATGCTCGACTTGGCTATCAATGGTGGCAGTCGACCCGTCTCATTGGCGGATATTTCTGGTAGGCAGGAAATTTCCTTGTCCTATTTGGAGCAATTGTTCGCTAAATTGCGGCGCGAGCAGCTCGTGACCAGCGCCAGAGGGCCCGGCGGTGGGTACCGTCTTGCTCGCAGCGGCGCAGAGATTTTTGTCGCCGAGATTATTGATGCGGTTGATGAGTCGGTCGACGTGACCAACTGTCAGGGCAAGGGCAACTGCCATCAGGGAGAGACCTGCCTGACCCATCACTTGTGGGAGGACCTGTCGGGGCAAATCCACGAGTTTCTCAGCCGGATTAGTCTGGGAGACCTGATGGATGGAAGAGGGCGCCGCCCCAGCCAACAGATAACGGATGGGGTATTGCAGACCCTGTCTATCCGATAACGACGTTGCGATCAGCGGGTTGATCGCTCAAGCACAGCAAACAGAGATGGATAGAACATGAATGCACCGGTGATAGTACAAACACCGATTTATCTCGACTACCTGTCGACGACACCCGTCGACCCGCGCGTGATCGAGGTCATGTCCGACTGCCTGTCTACCGAGGGCGTGTTTGGAAACCCCGCGTCCCGATCACACGTGTTTGGTTGGAAAGCCGAGGAGGCGGTCGAGAACGCGCGCAATCAAGTGGCCGAGCTCATCAATGCCGACCCCCGAGAGATTGTCTGGACGTCTGGCGCGACCGAATCAGACAACCTGGCGATTAAAGGGGTGGCGCACTTCTATCACAAGAAGGGCAAACACATTATTACCTCCAAGATTGAGCACAAAGCGGTGCTTGATACCTGCCGGCAGTTGGAGCGAGAAGGTTACGACGTCACCTATCTGGATCCCGATGAGCAGGGGCTGACAACGCCCGCCATGGTGGAGGCTGCGCTGCGAGAAGACACGATTCTGGTCAGCGTGATGCACGCCAATAATGAGATTGGCGTGGTCAACGATATTGCAGGGATCGGTGAAATCTGCCGCGCTGCCGGCGCGCTGTTGCACGTTGATGCGGCACAGAGTGCGGGCAAGGTACCCCTCGACATGGAGACCATGAAGGTCGACTTGTTGTCGATGTCGGCACACAAGATGTACGGGCCCAAGGGTGTCGGTGCGCTCTATGTTCGCCGTAAGCCTCGCGTCCGACTCGAAGCACAGATGCACGGCGGTGGCCACGAACGCGGTATGCGCTCCGGTACGCTTGCCACCCATCAGCTCGTGGGCTTTGGTGAGGCGGCGCGGATTGCTCGAGCCGAAATGTCTGATGAGGCCGAGCGCCTGTCGGCACTGCGCCATCGTTTTTGGGAAGCGATCAATGATATTCCCGAAGTCCATATCAACGGCGATCGCGACCAGCGATTACCCGGAGCGCTCAATGTCAGCTTCGCGTTTGTCGAGGGAGAATCGCTCATTATGTCGCTGCGAGATTTGGCGATCTCAAGCGGCTCGGCTTGTACGTCGGCCAGCCTAGAACCATCATACGTATTGAGGGCTTTGGGACTGAATGACGAGCTGGCGCACAGTTCATTGAGATTCAGTTTCGGGCGCTTTACCACCGAAGCGGAAGTGGACCATGCGGCGCAGTCTGTGCGTCACGCGGTAGAAAAGCTGCGCGAGTTGTCTCCACTATGGGACATGTATCAGGACGGTGTAGACCTCAACACGATCGAGTGGGCGGCGCATTAGCGCCGTCACGAACGCCTTTGGGAGAGAACCATGGCATATAGTGACAAAGTAATTGACCATTACGAGAACCCGCGTAACGTCGGCAAATTCGACGAGGGTGACGACAGCGTTGGTACCGGTATGGTCGGCGCGCCAGCCTGTGGTGATGTGATGCGCCTGCAAATTCAGGTGAACGATGATGGTGTCATTGAGGACGCCAAGTTCAAAACGTATGGCTGCGGTTCGGCCATTGCCTCGAGCTCGCTCCTCACCGAGTGGGTAAAAGGTAAGAACCTCGATGAAGCCGCATCAATCAAGAACACCGAGATCGCGCAAGAACTCTCGCTTCCGCCAGTGAAAATTCACTGTTCGGTGCTGGCGGAAGACGCCATCAAGGCGGCGGTTCAGAATTACCGAGATAAGCAGGGCAGCTAACATGGCGATCAGCCTGACCAGTGAAGCGGCAGAGCACGTCAGCCGCCAACTTGCCAGTCGTGGCAAAGGAGAGGGAATTCGCATCGCGGTGAAGACCTCCGGTTGCTCTGGCCTCGCTTATGTCTTGGAGTTTGTAGATCAAGTTGAGCCAGAGGACGCCTTTTTTGAGTCCGACGGCGTTAAGGTATTTGTCGACCCAAAAAGTCTTGTGTACCTCGATGGCACGATCGTGGATTTTGCGCGTGAAGGACTGAACGAGGGGCTTGAGTTCCGTAACCCCAATGTTGCCGGAGAGTGCGGCTGCGGCGAGAGCTTCACGGTCTGAGCGTGAACGCCACCGCGGGCGCGACGGCGCGCGACTATTTTTCATTGTTTCAACTGGAGCCCAATTTTGCGCTTGACGAGACTGCGCTCGAGCGGGTTTATCACACGCTGTTGACCCAATTTCACCCTGACCGCTACGCGGGCAAACCGCAGGTAGAGCAGCGACTGGCTGCACAATTTTGCGCTGACATCAACAGTGGCTATCGGATCCTCTCCGATGAAGTTTCCCGTGCCGAATACCTGTTGAAGCAAGCGGGCGTTGATCTGGTCGCGGCGGAGCGCGCGGGCGTCGAGTCCACTTTTTTGATGACGCAGATCAGCTTGCGGGAGCGGCTGGAGGAGCTGGCTCAGTCCGATGCCGCCGGCCGCGAGTCCTTGACTGAAGAAATTCAGGCTCATTACGCGGTGAGCCGGGACCAATTCGCCAATGGCCTGGCCACTGCTGCGTACCCGGAGGCGGCGCGCCGTTGGCAGGAGATGTGCTATCTCTCCAAACTTCTGAGCGAGCCGAAGTTGCGGGTGAGCTGAGATGGTGCTGTTACAGATCGCTGAACCCGGCTCCACGCCTGAGGCCAATACCGAACGACGGATCGGTGTCGGTATTGATTTGGGCACGACAAACAGCCTGATCGCTCACTTCGACGGAATCGACCTGAATGTGCTGGCGGATGAGAGGGGACAGGCATCACTGCCCTCTGTGGTGTACTACGGGGAGGAGCGTACCTTAGTGGGTTCTGAAGCGGAGCTCTACGCGAGCGCTGAGCCGGGCAACACCATCGCGTCTGCCAAGAGAATGTTGGGGCGCTCACGTGAAGAATTCGCGCACGACCCGTATATACATCTGGCTGCGGTAGAGGGGTTGGCGTTTGCCACGGATGCAGGCGCGAAGACACCTGTTGAAGTCTCGGCAGCGATCTTGGGTGCGTTGAAACATAGGGCCGAGCCGCAAGTGGGCGGACCCATCGTCGGTGCCGTGATCACGGTGCCGGCTTACTTTGACGATGCGCAACGCCAGGCGACCCGCCAAGCCGCTGAATTGGCGGGAATCAAGGTGCTGCGCTTACTGAATGAGCCCACTGCAGCGGCGGTGGCTTACGGTTTGGACGAGCGCGCAGAGGAGTCATCCGTATTGGCGGTCTATGACCTGGGCGGTGGCACTTTTGATATTTCGCTGCTGCGCATGCGTGCTGGCTTGTTCGAAGTCCTTGCCACGGGCGGCGATAGCGCTCTGGGCGGCGATGATTTTGATCGGGCGCTGGCTACCCACCTGCTCGACGAGCTGTCTGTCAGTGAGCCCACAGCGGTGCAACGGCGGGTGGCATTGGCGCTGGCGCGGGACGCCAAAGAGCGCCTAAGTGACTCGGAAAGGGTGAGCCTTGATGTGAACGGACTGGATGCAGGCGATAGCGAGATCACGATAACCAGATCCACTCTCGAAGCATTGCTTTCGCCCTATATCGAGCGCACGCTCGCCGCGTGCCGCCGGACACTTTCAGACGCCAATGTCGATGAGGTCGATCGCGTGGTGTTGGTTGGGGGATCGACCCGCACGCCGGCGGTTCGCCAAGCTGTCGCTGACTGCTTTGGTCTGGAACCGCTCTGCAATCTTGATCCGGATCAGGTGGTGGCGATGGGCGCGGCGCGGCAGGCTGACATCCTTGTGGGCAACCGGGAAGGCGATGAAGCATTGCTGCTCGACGTGATCCCGCTCTCACTCGGCCTTGAGACCTACGGTGGGCTGGTGGAGCGCATTGTCGACCGCAACAGCACGATCCCCGTTGCGCGGGCACAGGAATTTACCACTGCCCGGGACGGGCAAACTGGACTGGTCGTGCACGTGGTGCAGGGCGAGCGGGAGCGAGTGGAAGATTGTCGTTCGCTGGCCCAGTTTGAACTGACCGGTATTCCGCCGATGGTCGCCGGAGCCGCCCGCATTGAGGTCACGTTTCAGGTTGACGCTGACGGCATTCTCGAAGTTTCGGCAGTGGAGCAGCAAACGGGCGCGCGCAGCGAGATTGTGGTCAAGCCGGCCTTTGGTTTGGAAGAGGGGCAGATTACCCAGATGCTGAAAGCAGGGTACGAGCACGCCAGCGAGGACATGCTGGCTCGCAAGCTTGGAGAGGCGCGGGTCGAGGCCGAGGCGCTGCTGGAGGGGCTTCAGGCGGCGATGACAGCCGATGGTGACCTGCTGTCAGCAGACGAGTCAGCTGCGCTGCAGTCCGATATGAAAAACCTCGAGACCGAGATGGCAGCGAATCAGCCCGATGATATTCGTGAGGCAACTGAGATCCTAGGAAAGGCGAGCGAGGTCTTCGCGGCACGTCGCATGGATCGCAGTATTCAAAAAGCCCTTCAGGGTGTTGCGCTCTCGGAGCTTGAGCCCAGTGTCTCAAAGGAATCCACACCGTGACAGAAATCGTTTTATTACCTCATCACGAGATCTGCCCTGAAGGGGCTGTGATTGAGGCCGAACAGGGCGAAAGTGTGTGCGAGGCGCTGTTACGAAATCATATCGAGATTGAGCACGCCTGCGAGATGTCATGTGCCTGCACGACCTGTCACATCATTGTGCGAGAGGGCTTTGAGTCATTGGAAGAGGCTGATGAGCTAGAGGAGGACTATCTCGATAAAGCCTGGGGCCTCGAACCCGAATCCCGGTTGTCCTGTCAGGCACAAGTGGGTGACACGAATCTGGTGGTCGAAATCCCACGCTACACCATCAACCATGCCTCGGAGCGGCACTGAATACGGTCCGCGCGGGGTGGCATTGTTGCCATGACACTGCGGGGTAAAACGCACTATACTCCGCGCCCGCGAGGCAAGAGCCTCGGCTTCATCAGTAGAAATCGGAGAGCAACATGGCGGTGGAACGCACCTTATCGATTATCAAGCCCGATGCGGTAGGGAAAAACGTGATTGGCCAGATTATCAGCCGTTTTGAAGAGGCGGGACTGATCGTTGTGGCGGCTAAAATGCTGCATCTATCGGATAACCTTGCCGGTGGTTTCTACGCCGAGCACAAAGAGCGCCCCTTTTATCCCGATCTCGTCAAGTTCATGACCTCAGGTCCTGTGATTGTTCAAGTACTGGAGGGCGAGGGTGCGATCGCGCGAAATCGCGAGCTGATGGGGGCGACCAATCCTCAGGAGGCCGATGCCGGCACTATTCGCGCTGATTTTGCCCAATCGATCGATGCCAACGCGGTCCACGGTTCGGATTCCCCCGCTTCCGCTGAGCGCGAAATTGCTTACTTCTTTGCGGCAAGCGAGATCTGCCCACGTTGAGGCATGGCCGGCTCTGATGCCATGACCGCAGCAGACCAACTTATCGCCACCTCACCGGTAACCGATCGGGTCAACCTTCTGGGTTTGACTCGGCAACAACTCGAAACCTTCTTCACTGACCTCGGCGAGAAGCGATTCCGCGCTCAACAGGTCATGAAGTGGATCCATCATCGCGGGGTTCGTGACTTCGAGCAGATGACGGACCTCAGTCAGTCACTCCGGACCCAGTTGGGTGAGATTGCCGAGATTACCCCACCCACGATTGCCGAGCAGCATGATTCTCAGGATGGCACCAGAAAGTGGGCCATCGGAGTCGAAGGGGGCAGTTTGGTAGAGGCAGTCCTGATACCCGAGGGTGATCGCGCGACGCTGTGTGTGTCGTCTCAGGTGGGCTGCAGCCTCGACTGTACTTTTTGCTCAACCGGTAAGCAGGGTTTCCAGAGGGATCTGACCGCCGCTGAGATTATTGGTCAGGTGTGGCTGGCCATTAACTCCTATGGCGCCTGGCAGTCTGGCAAAGGCCGCGTCGTGACCAATGTAGTTATGATGGGCATGGGGGAGCCGCTGCTCAATTTCGATAACGTCGTGTCCGCCATGAGCTTGATGTGTGACGATTTGGCCTACGGGCTCTCCAAGCGCAAGGTCACCCTGTCAACGTCGGGAGTGGTGCCTAACCTAGATCGGCTTGCTGAGTGGGCAGATGTCAGTCTGGCCGTTTCGCTTCACGCACCCAACGATGCGTTGCGCGATCAGATCGTGCCGATCAATCGAAAATATCCGATCGCCCGATTGCTGGCCTCGGCCAAGGCTTATCTGGATGCACAGCTCGATAAAAAGCGGGTGGTCACCATCGAGTACACTCTGCTCGCAGGAATCAACGACAGCGTCGAGCAGGCGCGTGAGCTTGCCGTTTTGCTGAGGGACTATCCCTGCAAGATCAATCTTATTCCCTTCAACGATTTCCCCAATTCCGGTTATCAGCGCCCTAGCGGCAACGCAGTCAGTCGGTTTTGGCAGGTGCTGACTGACGCCGGCTTTGTGGTCACGGTGCGCACTACCCGAGGCGATGACATTGATGCAGCCTGCGGCCAGTTGGTGGGCGAGGTCGTGGATCGAACCCGGCGTTCAGAGCGTCACCGGGCTGGACGCGGCGATCATAGCCTGTTGGAATCGAGATGATGAAAGGTAGCGGCTCGCCACAGATTCAAAAAGGGTTCGGCTCGGGCACGGGTCGATCGGCGCAGGGTTATGTCAATTTGTTGCGCGGTGGCGTGATGGCGGTGTTAATGGGCCTGATGGTCGGTTGTGTCACCGAGTATAGCGGCGGCACCCAGATGTCTTCCGACCCCAACGCCACGTTGGACAAGCGCGTCTCGCTCGCCCGGCAATACATTGGTGTAGGTGATTGGGAAAACGCCAAGCGTAACCTCGAATTGGCTCAGGAAGTCGATCCGAACAACGCCGAGGTGTTCGAGGCCTTCGCGCTCGTTTATCAGAGCACTGGCGAGTTTGAAATGGCGGAAAATCAATTCCTCGCAGCACTGAAGGCAGACCCTAAACTCTCTAGAGCCCGCAATAACTATGCGGCTTTTCTGTATTCGCAAGGGCGCTATATCGAGGCGGAGCGCGAGTTTTATCGCGTGACAGAGGATACGCTTTACAGTGGCCGTCCTATGGCTTTTGTGAATTTGGGGCTGTGTCGGTTGCGGTTGGATGACAATGCGGGCGCTGAGGCAGCCTTTACCCGGGCTCTGTCGATGGATCGACGCATTCCGGTGGCGCTTCTGGAGATGGGTTTTATTCGGCTCGAAGCGGGTGATACTGACGAAGCCGCGCGGTATCATGAAGTCTACAAGACGGTCTCTCCACAGCAATCGCCGAGGGGGCTGCTACTCGGACTGGAAATCGCCGATCAAACAGGCGACCGGGATGCGCTGGGTAGTTATGAGTTGGCATTGCGCAATCTGTACCCGGATTCTCTCGAGTACAGGGCCTGGATGGAGCGTCAGAGTCGATAACGAGTATTCGGTATCAAAGCCGGATGCGGGAGGACAGTGGCCATGAACCAGCCTTCGCCCATAAAGCGCCGCGTAAGTAGACAGATTCAGGTAGGGAACGTGCCGATTGGCGGCGATGCGCCCATTGCCGTGCAAAGCATGACCAACACGGAGACCTGCGATGTCGAGGCAACGGTCGCACAGATCCATGCCATCGCAGCCGCTGGTGCCGATTTGGTCAGGGTCTCAGTGCCCAGCATGGAAGCTGCCGAGGCTTTCAAAGAGATACGGCCCAGAGCCGGTGTGCCCGTTGTGGCCGACATTCACTTCGATCATAAAATTGCGCTCAAGGTCGCCGAGTACGGAGTCGATTGTCTGCGGATCAATCCCGGCAATATCGGTCGCGAGGCCAAGGTCAGAGAGGTCATTGCCGCGTGCCAGGATCGCGGTATTCCGATTCGTATAGGTGTGAATGCGGGATCCTTGGGTAAGGAGTTACTGCGTAAGTATCCCGAGCCGAATGCCGATGCCTTGGTGGAGTCCGCGCTGAAAAATGTCGAGATACTGGATCGCCATAATTTTCATGATTTTAAGGTCAGCGTAAAGGCCTCAGAGGTTTTTATGGCGGTGGAGGCCTATCGCAAGTTGGCTGAGCAAATCGAGCAACCGCTACATCTGGGTATTACTGAGGCGGGCGGCACGCGGGGCGGCACGGTGAAATCTGCAGTGGGGATCGGCATGCTGTTGATGGAAGGCATTGGCGATACCATCCGGATCTCCTTGGCTGCGGACCCGGTGGAAGAGGTCAAGGTGGGCTTCGAGATCCTGAAAAGCCTGAAACTGCGCGCCAATGGGATTAATTTTATCGCCTGCCCCAGTTGCTCGCGGCAAAACTTCGATGTGATCAGCACCATGAACGAGCTGGAAAACCGTCTTGAAGATATCCGTACGCCGATGGATGTGGCGGTGATTGGTTGTATCGTTAATGGGCCAGGCGAGGCGCGAGAGGCGGATGTTGGTCTCACGGGTGCCACACCCAATAACCTGATCTACATCTCCGGCGAGCCCGATCATAAAGTCAGCAACCAAGATTTTGTTGACCACCTTGAATCGGTTATTCGTGATCGCGCTGAAGCTCTAGATTTGGCGCGTTCGGAGCGGGAAGCCAACATCATCTCCAGCACACACTGACGTCCACATCATGACAACTTTCCGAGCGATACGCGGGATGGTCGATATCCTGCCCGAGGACACCCCGCTGTGGCAGTCAATGGAAACGGCTGCGCTTGAGGTGTTGTCAAGTTATGGCTATGCCGAGATCCGCTTGCCTATTATCGAGCCGACGGAGCTGTTCGCCCGCTCTATCGGCGAGGTCACCGATATTGTTGAAAAAGAGATGTACAGCTTTGCCGATCGCAATGACGACAGTATGACGCTGCGCCCAGAGGGTACGGCGGGGTGCGTGAGAGCGGTCGTACAACATAACCTCGCCGTCACTCCCCAGCGCTTGTGGTACACGGGGCCGATGTTTCGTTACGAGCGACCCCAAAAAGGGCGACAGCGCCAGTTTCATCAACTGGGGGTAGAGTCATTTGGTGTGGCCACACCCGATCAGGACGCGGAGCTCATTGCGCTGAGTCGCCAGCTTTGGCGGCGACTGGGCGTGGATGATGCCCTGCAATTGGAGATCAACAGCATCGGTTCCGCATCGGATCGTGCGCGCTACCGGGAGGCTCTGGTGGGCTATCTTGGCGAACATCGCGAAAGCCTTGACGAGGACAGCCAGCGTCGGTTGGAGACCAACCCGCTCCGCATTCTCGATAGCAAGAGTCCGGGCACCCAGGCGGTGCTCGATTCGGCACCGGTGCTGTCTGACTATCTCGATGCCGAAACCCAAGCGGAGTTTGGCGAATTACTCAGCCAGCTCGATGCGCTTGATATTGGCTATGTGGTCAACCCCCGCCTGGTACGTGGCCTCGATTACTACAATAAAACGGTATTTGAGTGGACTACTGATCGTCTCGGGGCGCAGAGCACTGTATGCGGAGGGGGTCGTTATGACACGCTGGTATCGACTTTTGGCGGTAAAGAGACTCCCGCAGCCGGTTTTGCTGTGGGTCTCGAGCGACTGATCTTGCTCATGCAGGCGTTGGATATTACAGTCTCGTCCCCGGCCGACCTGTACGTTGTCACGGCAGACGAAAATGCCTACCGACACAGTTTGCCGAGGCTAGATGCGTTGCGTCGGCAGTTCCCGGATCTTGATGTTGTGCAACACCTCGGTGGCGGCAGTTTCAAGAGCCAGTTCAAGCGTGCTGATAAAAGTGGCGCTGCCTGGGCTCTGGTTTATGGTGATGCCGAGGTGGCAAATAATCAGGTCACGCTCAAGCCTTTGCGGGCAGAGGCCGAGCAACAGACCATAGCGGATGCAGAGCTGGAGTTATTTCTGGCCGGCTATCTCGCGGCAGCACAAACCGCCTGATAAAAGGAGTCACGTGTGGCAGAACATATGCAGGATGAGGCGGATCTCGAGGCCCTGAAACGCTGGTGGGATGAGAACGGCAAAGGCATCGTCGCCGCGGTGGTGGTGGCCGTGCTGGGAACAGTGGGCTGGCAGCAGTATCAAGGTTTCAACGTCTCGAAGGCCGAGGCAGCCTCCGATATCTATGCCAGCATGCTCGCCATCCAGCTCGAGGGGGATGACTCCGAGCAATTGGCTGCCCTGTCGGCGCAGTTAAAGGAAAATCATAGTAGTTCTACCTATGCGCGATTCGGTGCAATGCTGGAGGCGAGAGTGGCCGTTGAGGCAGGTGACCTCGTTACTGCGGAGGCCGCGCTGCGGTGGGCACTGGCGGCCGGCGACACCCGCTCCGACATTGGGCAACTGATTCAACTTCGGTTGGCTCGAGTCATCGCAGCACAGGGTCAGGAAACCGAAGCGCTGGCGATACTCTCTCAGGGGAGCGAGGCCTATCCAGTAGCGTATGCTCAGGCGGAGGGCGATATTCACCTAGCGGCTGGCCGCACAGCTGACGCATTGAGCGCGTACCGTCAGGGCCGTGATCTGGCCACTGAGCTCGGTCAGTACAGTGTCGTGCTCGATAACAAGGTGCGCACGCTTGAGACTCGCCTGCCCGCCTCGCCCGAGGTTGATGTCGCCGGGGATGCCAGCTGATGAAGCACCTCATGCGCACAGTATTGGTGTCGAGCTTCGCGCTCAGCGCAGGTTGTAGCACGGTCACGGGTTGGTTTAGCGACGATGATTTTGATCCGCGCGAACCCGTTGAACTGCAAAAAATCGACGAGCAGGTAAAACTCAAGAGCCGCTGGTCCCGCGGGGTGGGTGATGGCCAGGGTGAAGGCCTCTATAAGATCAATCCAATCCTCGTCAATGACAGCATTTATGTCGCCTCGACCGAGGGCAAGCTCGCCTCAGTTGATGCTGAGACGGGCCGCGTGCGCTGGAAGAGTAATCTCGATTTGGCATTGTCTGGCGGGGTAGGGCACCACCGGGACTCTATCTTTGTCGGCGCCTCAGAGGGCCTGGTCATGCGCCTGTCTGCGGATAGCGGCGATGAGATCTGGCGCGCTGTGGTCTCGGGCGAGGTGCTGTCGGCGCCTCAGGGTGATGGCCGTTACGTGGTGGCTCAGACCTATGATGGTAAGTTGATGGGTTTCGATTATGAAACCGGCGAAACTCGGTGGACCTATACCAGCGACGTGCCCGTGCTGACCCTGCGAGGTACGGGCACGCCGATGATTCTCGGCGACAACGCGATTGCCGGATTTGCCGACGGCAAGGTGGTCGCCGTCAATCTGCGCTCTGGCAATGTGGCCTGGGAATCCCGGGTGGCGATTCCACAGGGGCGATCCGAAATCGAGCGCATAGTCGATATCGACGGTTCCATGGCGCTTCAGGGTAGCGAGCTCTATGTCGCGAGTTATCAGGGTCGTCTGTCTGCTATCGATACGCGCTCCGGTCGCAGGCTTTGGCAGCGCAATGTCTCGTCGGTATCGGGTGTCGGTGTTGGCTTCGGCAATGTGTATGTTGCGGACGACGACGGCACCGTGAGCGCGTTCCTGCGCAATGGGCAGGGCGTGCGTTGGCAGAATATTGACCTGGGTTTTCGTGAGCTGTCGCGGCCGACCCCGGTGAACAGTTACGTAGCGACCGTTGATTTCGAGGGATACTTGCACCTGTTGTCGCAGGTCGATGGAGAAATCGTCGGCCGCACCAAAGTCGATTCAAAGGGCGCGCGAGCCGATATGATCGCGCAGGGTAACCGCCTGTTTGTCTACACCAACGACGGCACCCTGAAAGCCTTCGACGTCGAAGCGCGAAACTGACGTCATGCTGCCCGTGCTCGCCTTGGTGGGCCGTCCCAATGTCGGCAAATCCACGCTCTTTAACCAGCTAACCCGCAGTCGGGACGCATTGGTCGCCAATTTATCGGGTCTGACTCGCGACCGCCAGTATGGCCAGGGGCGTCTGGATGACACGGCCTTTATCGTTATCGATACCGGTGGCATCTCGGGAGAGGAAGAGGGCATTAGTGCGGCGATGGCGAGCCAATCGATGGCGGCCATCTCCGAGGCGGACGTGGTCCTGCTGTTGGTGGATGGTCGCGCCGGCCTGCACCCGGGCGACGAAGCACTGGTGACCCACCTGCGTACCGAAGGTAAACCCTTCCATCTGGTGGTCAACAAAATCGATGGCGTGGGCGAGGATATCGCTGCCAGTGATTTTTATCAGTTGGGGGTTGATCATCTGCATACTATTGCGGCCTCCCACAATCGAGGCGTGCGCCAGCTCATTAGCACCGTTCTCACGCCTTGGTCAGAAAAAATCGTTGAGGAAGAGGTCCCAGCAATATCGGGTGCTATTCGGGTAGCGATTGTGGGGCGCCCCAACGTGGGCAAATCGACACTGGTTAACCGGTTGCTGGGTGAGGAACGTGTGGTGGTCTTCGACCAGCCGGGTACCACCCGTGACAGCGTCTATATCGACTACGAGCGCCGGGGTCGGCATTACACGCTGATTGATACCGCGGGGGTGCGCAAACGCAAGAATGTCCGCGAGGCAGTGGAGAAGTTTTCCATTGTGAAAACGCTTAAAGCGATTGCCGATGCTCAGGTCGTGATACTTACGATGGATGCCCAAGAAGGTCTGGTCGAGCAAGATCTGCATTTGTTGGGACAATGTATCGATGCGGGCAGAGCGCTCGTGATCGCCCTGAACAAGTGGGACGGCATTGAGTCAGACGACCGAGATTGGATTCGGTCGGAGCTGCGTCGCCGATTACAGTTCATCGACTACGCCGATATTCATTTTATCTCTGCCCTGCATGGTTCGGGAGTCGGGAAGCTGTATGGCTCGATTCATGCTGCCCATGACGCAGCAACCCGGTCTTTGAGCACACCGCGACTCACCCGGATACTCGAGGACGCGGTTGCGAGCCATCCGCCGCCCATGGTGAACGGACGACGGATTAAACTCCGCTACGCGCACGCCGGTGGGCAGAATCCGCCCGTTGTGGTGGTTCATGGCACCCAGACGAATGCCCTGCCAGCGAGTTACCAGCGCTATCTGGAAAAGACTTTTCGCCGGGAGCTTGACCTGCATGGCACCCCCATTCGCATCGAACTCCGATCTGGCGATAACCCTTACGCGGGAAAGCGAAACAAGCTGACCCAACGGCAGGTGCAGCGGCGCCAGCGTATGATGAGCCACATCAAAAAATCAGAGAAAAAAGCACGTCAGAAAAAACGCGACGGGTGAGGGTGCCTTAAAGCGCTTCCCCCTCGGGATAAAGGGCCGCTTCCAGTTCAGTAAGGCGCTTTTGTAGTCGAGCGCGGTCCTGCGCCTGCACATTAATATGGCCCACTTTTCGCCGCCTGCGGATTGATTTCGTGTACCAATGCAGATTCACATCTTCCGCCTGAAGCAGCTCCGCATCAGGCTCTCGGCCCAAAAGATTCACCATGCCAGCGTAGAGCGCAGGTTGGGTATTGCCCGGACGGGTGTCGGTGATGGCGCGAATGTGGTTACTGAACTGCGAGGTGACGCCGGCGTCTTGAGACCAATGGCCACTGTTGTGGACGCGGGGCGCCAACTCGTTTACGCGCAGCGCACCCCCCTCATCGAAGAGCTCGATCGACAGCACACCCACATACGACCATTGCTCGAGCAATGTCCGTGCAATGTGTCTGGCCTGGGCTTGTGTTTCCTCGCTGATATCGGCAGCCGGCACTTCCGAAGTCAGAAGAATCCCCTCCCGATGACGATTCTCGGCCAGAGGGTAGAGCGCGGTCTCGCCGCTCACGGAGCGCGCCGCAATCATCGACAGCTCGCGGTCAAAGTGGACGGTGCCCTCAACCACAAGGTCAGGGAGCGAATCCATTTGCGCCGCCAAGGCTTCGAGCGCTGCTGTGTCGCGCAGTATCCACTGGTTCTGTCCGTCATAACCCTGCTCACACGATTTCACAAAGGCGGGGTAGCCCAGCGCTTGCACCGCGGCAATCAGTGACGGACCGTCTTCTACCAACTGGAAGGGGGCAGTATTAATCCCGAGGTTCTGCAATGCGGTTTTTTCTCGACCGCGATGTTGGCAAATGCGAATCGCTTCGGGGGAAGGCGCGATCAGACAATGTTGGGCCAATCCTGCCAGCAGGTCTGCGCTTACGTGTTCTTTCTCGACGGTGATGACGTCAGGGCTGCCGAGCGCCTCGAAAAGCGCTGCCGGCTCAGGGTGGTCATCACGTGCTACCACGGGTCCCAGACCGGCAACACAATCCGTGCCTTCGCCCGGGTCTGCGATAAAAGAAAAGTGGTGGCCCATTTCCCAGCCCGCCAGAGCCAGCATTCTTGCCAATTGGCCGCATCCGGCGATGGCAATCCGCATCAGTCGACGGCGTGAGGAACGTTGTTGGTTTGCCGGGCTCTCCAGTCCTGAATCGCGTCTGACAGTGCAGGATCCGCGGTGGCCAGAATCTGTGCCGCCATCAGGCCCGCGTTGAAAGCGCCGGACTCACCAATCGCCTGGCAGGCCACAGCCACGCCTTTCGGCATTTGCACCATCGAGAGCAAACTGTCCATGCCCTTGAGTTGCTTGCTGGAGACAGGGACCGCGATCACTGGCAGATGGGTCATGGACGCCGCCATGCCTGCCAGATGAGCGGCGCCACCCGCGCCCGCGATAATGACCTTCAGGCCACGCGACGCTGCGCTTTCGGCGAATTCCACCAGCCGTGCAGGGGTACGGTGCGCCGACACAACGCGTGTCTCAAAGGGCACGCCCAGCTCGGTGAGGACGGTGGTGGCAGCTTGCATGGTTTTCCAGTCTGATTGGGACCCCATGATGATGCTGACCAGCGGTTCGCTCATGCTGTTTTCTCCTGACCGGCGGGGCCGGTAGCGCAGTGGCGCGGGCAAGGAGCGGAGTCTAGGGGCAAACGCGGCGACTTTAAAGTGAAGCCTTTCACTGCCTGACAATTCTCGAGCAGTCCGCGTATTTAAACTGTGAATGGTAAGTATGAGGTCTATTTAGTTTGAAAATAGTACGTCGAGACCTAGACTGCCGGCGTGTTGAAGATGCTGCCCCGGCGGTGCAAAGGAACAGGAGAAACACCATGTTGACATATGCTGAGACCATCAAGGAGATGGAAACCAGTTGCGGACAATCCAACAACTGGTCCGATATCAGCCCGGAGTACGCTGCCCGGATGCGCTTGCAGAATCGCTTCAAGACCGGACTCGATATTGCCCGTTACACTGCAGCGATCATGCGCAAGGACATGGCGGATTACGACAGTGATCCTGCTCATTACACTCAGTCTCTCGGGTGCTGGCACGGCTTTATCGGGCAGCAGAAGCTGATCTCGATCAAAAAGCATTTCGGTAACACCGACAAGCGCTACCTGTACCTGTCAGGCTGGATGATCGCCGCGCTGCGCTCCGAGTTTGGTCCGCTGCCCGATCAATCCATGCACGAGAAAACCTCAGTTTCGGCGCTGATTGAGGAGCTCTACACCTTCCTGCGGCAGGCTGATGCCCGCGAGCTCGGTGGCTTGTTCCGCGCGCTCGACAAGGCGCATGAGAGTGGCAACGACGTCGAGGTGCAAAGCATCACCAAGCAGATCGATGAGTTCCAGACCCACGTGGTGCCCATCATCGCTGATATCGATGCGGGATTCGGTAACGAGGAAGCGACCTACCTGCTGGCCCGACGCATGATCGAGGCGGGCGCTTGCGCTATCCAGATTGAAAATCAGGTCTCCGATGAGAAGCAGTGCGGACACCAGGATGGCAAGGTCACGGTCCCTCATGCCGATTTCATCGCCAAGATTCGTGCGATTCGCTACGCCTTCCTAGAGCTGGGAGTCGAAGACGGCATTATCGTCGCGCGTACTGACTCACTCGGCGCGGGCCTTACCAAGCAGATTGCGGTGACGCAGGAGCCGGGTGATTTGGGTGACCTTTACAATGGGTTCCTCGACGGCGATTACATTGACAGTGCTGACGACATTGCCAACGGCGATGTGGTGGTCAAGGCAAACGGCAAACTGTTGAAGCCGGCTCGGCTGGCATCCGGCTTGTTCCAATTCCGCAAGGGGTCGGGCGAGGACCGCGTGGTGCTCGATTGCATCACCTCTTTGCAAAACGGCGCCGATTTACTCTGGATTGAGACAGAGAAGCCTCACGTCGGCCAGATTGCCTCTATGGTGAACCGCATCCGCGAGGTCGTGCCCGATGCCAAGCTCGTTTACAACAACAGTCCATCGTTTAACTGGACCCTCAGCTTCCGCCAACAGGTTTTTGATGCTTGGTCCGAGGCGGGTCAGGATGTCTCGGCGTACGACCGTGATGCACTGATGGATGCCAGCTACGACACGACAGAACTGGCACTCGAAGCCGATGCCCGCATCCAATCCTTCCAGCGCGACGGAGCTCGCGAGGCGGGGATTTTCCATCACCTAATCACGCTCCCGACTTACCACACGGCGGCGCTGTCCACCGACAACCTCGCCAAGGAGTACTTCGGAGAGGCGGGAATGCTTGGTTACGTGGCGGGTGTGCAACGCAAGGAAATCCGTCAGGGAATCGCCTGCGTGAAACATCAGAACATGGCGGGTTCCGACATGGGTGATGATCACAAAGAGTACTTCTCTGGCGATGCGGCGCTGAAAGCAGCCGGTGACGACAACACCATGAACCAGTTTGGCTGAATCCCAGCCGGAGAAAAGGTCAATCGGCGCGGGCACTTCGGTGCCCGCGCTTGCGTTTGGCCTCTGGCACGCGCACTCTTTCACGCATGAAGTGGGACGATATTGATCAACAGGTCTGTTCCGTGGCCCGGGCACTTTCGGTGCTGGGCGAGCGTTGGACGTTGCTGATCATCCGTGACGCCTTTCGGGGCACCCGACGATTTGACGATTTTCAGCGCAGCCTGGGTGTGACGCGACATCGCCTCTCTGAGCGACTCGGCAAATTAGTTGACGAGGGTGTGCTGACCCGGGTGGCCTATATGGACCGCCCCACGCGCTACGAATACCGATTGACCCGCAAAGGCTTGGCGCTTTACCCCGTGCTGATGACGCTGAGCCAGTGGGGTGATGACTGGATGGACGACGGTAACGGCCCGCCGCAGCGTTATCGCCATAGCTTGTGTGGCAAGCAAACGCGGGCGGTACTGTCCTGCGACGAATGCGGTGCCCCACTGCGTCCTGAGGAGGTCTCAGCGCAGGCGGGGGAGGTATTGAGTGCGTATGTGGCGCATTTGAATGCCAGGGGCGAGCCGCTTCCCTCAGAGGGTGAGTTGGCGCGCGAGGCGGCGCAGTATTGGCGCGAGAGCAGGAGCGATCAGGCATGAACGAGCAGGTGAACCAACTGGTGATGAATGCGGATCTGGCGAGCATGCCCGGGGCGGGTCTGGATCCGGCCGCTGAGCAGTTACAGCGCAAGCAGCGCCTCGCCGCCGCACTGAGAATCTTCGGCAAATTTGGTTTTGACGAGGGCGTCGCCGGACACATCACCGTTCGTGATCCGATCGATACCGACACCTTCTGGGTCAACCCCATGGGGCGCTCGTTCAAGCTCATGCGGGTCTCGGACCTTATCAGGGTCAGTCATGAAGGCGACATCGTTGAGGGTGAGGGGCTTCTGAATGGCGCGGCGTTCACAATTCACAGCCGCATACATCAGGCCAGACCGGAAGTCACCGCCGCGGCCCACGCCCACTCGATTTACGGCAAGACCTGGTCTTCTCTGGGGCGATTGTTAGACCCCATCACACAGGACGCCTGCGCGTTTTATGACGATCTCGCTTTGTTGGACGACTACACCGGTGTGGTGGTGTCGATGAGTGAAGGGGAGCGTCTTGCCGAGGCACTCGGCGATAAAAAAGCGATAGTGTTGAAGAATCATGGTCACCTGACGGTGGGGGAGTCAGTTGATGAGGCGCTGTGGTGGTACGTGACCTTTGAGCGCAGCTGTCAGGCTCAGCTGATGGCCGAGGCGGCGGGCACAACCCAGCCCATTCCCCACGACATGGCTCTGCACACGGCGGGGCAGGTGGGCAGTACGCTGGCGGGTTGGTTCAGTGCCCAGCCACTGTTCGATGTCATTCTGAATGAGCAGCCGGATCTCTTGGATTAGTCGGCGGCGAGACCCGGTTCATCGCGGATCAGCGGGGCGCTGTTGGCTAGCTGATCTCGATTAAAGGCCCGCCACAGGGCGACCACCACCAATACCTCGACAACCGCCAGTACCCAGTGCAGGGCGATCACCTGCTCGACCCGTCCATCGATCGCCGCAAATCGCTCGAGGCCTGCATACACCGCCCACGCACCTCCCATTCCGAGTAAATAGCCGGCCTGTTTCGCCACATCGAGTTTGCGCAGCTGCTCCACCGAGACCATCAGCAGGGTCTCGCAGCGCACCAGGTAATTGCCCAGCGAGAAGGTCACCTGATAGCCGAGGTAAACGAATAGCGCGAGGGGGAGCTCCAGAGGGAGAAGGAGCACTGCCGCCACGCCACTGAGCGTAACCAGCTCCACCCCGAGCGACAGCCGAAAAAACCAGCTCGGTGCCAGAATCCTTCGGTCCTGGGTGGCGACTATCAGGGTGCCCAACGCGAGTCCGATGCCGCCTGCGGAGAACACCGCCGGTGACAGTGGCGTGTACAGCACAAACACCGCGCCGACAGACAGCCCGAGAAAGAGCGAGTTGAGAAATTTGTAGCGGATGAAGGCGGCGGGGCGGATCGCCGGGTGCGCGCCCATTTTTAGTAGTCCACACCCTGTCGAGCGCGAATGCCGGCGCGATAGGCGTGCTTGACTTCTTTAACCTCAGACACGGTGTCCATGGCCTCGCGCAGGGCCTGACCGCCCCCGCGACCGGTGACTACGACGCTTTGTGACTCGGGCCGCCCAGTGAGCGCACTGATCACCTCGTCTTCCGGGAGATAGTCGAACGCCAACATGTATGTGAGCTCGTCGAGCACCACCAGGTCGTAGCTGGCGTCGCCCAGCATCGCCAAGGCGTGTTCCCAGGTCCGTTTTGCGGCGGTGATATCGCTCTCCCGGTCCTGCGTATCCCAGGTAAATCCCGTGCCCATCTGGTGGAGGTCCACACCGGGCAAATGGTCTCTCACAAAATTTTCTTCACCCGAGGCCTGCACGCCTTTAATGAATTGCACGACGCCTACCTTTTGGCCGTAGCCTAGCGCCCGCATCACCATGCCAAAGGCGGAACTGGTTTTGCCTTTACCATCACCGGTGAGTAAAACCGACACCCCGCGCTCGACATCCGCCTTGGCGATGCCCTCATCCACAGCGGCCTTCTGCTTAGCCATGGCTTTGTTGTGTTTGGTGTTGCGGTCCATGGAGTGTTCCTAGAGTTTCACGCGCACGCCGGCGTATGCCGTCATGCCCGGAACATAATAGCCGGGTAGCTGCTGGTCATCGTGGTCTGTGACGTTGAGGACCCTTGCTTCTAACGCCCAACGGTCCGACAGATCCCACTGAGCGCTCAGGTCGATAGTAAAGGTGTCATCAATCGAAGTCATGAAGGGGTCGGTTGCTTCTCCGGTGTAGCGGCCCGTGACTCGGGCTCGCAAATCATTGCGCGTCCACACGATGCTCACCTGGCCCGTTTGATCTGGTCGATAGGCACGATCGTCACCGTTTTGCTGCGTGGCATCGAGCGAGGTGAAGTTTCCCTCCATGCGCCACCGCTCGGACAGAGGCAAGCTGGCGATGATTTCCAGGCCTTCGGACTGACTGGTCCCGGTGGTTTGCAGGTAGCCACTGTAGCCCGCAAGGTCAAAGATGATCTCATTGTCGATTTCCTGATCGAACCAGATCAGCTCGAGATCAAGATTTCCTACGGCACCAATCAGGGCGAGTTCCCAGCCTTCAGACTCTTCTTCCAAGAGCGGTGCGTCGCTCGCAGGAGGATAGGCAAAGGGGCCGTTGTTGTAGGCGATCTCATAAAGACTCGGTGCACGGAATCCGGTGCCGATCGCGGCGCGCAGTGCCCAGCCCTCGGCTATGCCGTCCAGATCGTAGCGCCCGCTGACACGCCAGCTGTCGAACTCACCAAAATCGTCGTTGTCATCGTGACGCCAGCCAAAGGTCATCACGCCGCGTCCAAATCGCTGCTGGGCTTCCAGATAGATGCCCGTGTTGTCTCTGGACCAATCGGTGCTGGCATCAGAGAGCGCCTGCTCCTCATGATCCACACCGTAAGTGAGGCGCGTGTTGTCTGTGAGCCGCCATGCGCCGACGAGGGACGTCGTATCTGTCTCGCCCTCGGTTTCGTAGGACAAAATGCCAGCCGAGAAAAAGGCGCGCTCGGTGTCGCTCGAAGCATAGCTGAGCTCGACGGTGTGTCGCTCAGAGGCGTAGCGCAGGGCGCCGCGCCAGGCTTGTTGCTCGTACTCATCGTCACAGTCGTGAATCAACGCAAACGTGGCAGTGTCGTAGCAGCCGTCATATTCG
>CALKHC010000107.1 GCA_938091425.1 uncultured Luminiphilus sp.
CGCTACCTCGAGGGGATGGCTGGGCTGTGGTGTACAGCGCTGGGCTATGGCAACGAGGAGATCATTGAGGCCGCAGAACGTCAGATGCGTGAGCTGAGCTTCAGCCACATGTTCGGCGGCAAGACCCATGCGTCAGCTATCGAACTCGCCGACAAACTGGCGGCGATGGTGCCGATGCAGGATGGCCGTGTATTTCTGGGTAATTCGGGCTCTGATGCCAATGACACGCTCCTGAAGCTCATCCGCTACCACGCCGAGGCATCAGGCCAACCCAATCGCATTAAGGTCATTGCCAGAGAGCAGGGGTACCACGGAGTGACCCTCGCCTCGGCAGCACTGACCGCCATCCCTACCAATCACGCGCATTTTCAATTGCCCTTTGAGGCGCTGGGAGTGCTCCGTACGGGTTCGGCGAACTACTACCGTGGCGGGAAGGAAGGTGAGACGGAGGAGGGATTCGTCGCTCGCCGCGCCTCGGAGCTCGAGGCCTTGATTCTGGCCGAGGGGCCGGAAACCATTGCCGCGATGATCGCCGAGCCGGTCAGTGGCGCGGGCGGTGTCATTGTGCCGCCAGAGGGTTATTTCGAAGCGATTCAAGCTGTGCTCGACCGCTACGGAATTTGGCTCTGGGATGATGAGGTTATCTGTGGTTTTGGGCGTCTCGGTACCGACTTTGGTGCAAACAAAATGGGCATGCGGCCTCAAATGATGACCCTTGCTAAAGCGCTGTCGTCGGCTTACGTGCCGGTGTCGGCCGCGATTGTGCAGGGCGACATCGCAGATTGTATTAATGCGTCGGCGACGGAGGTCGGCGTGTTCGGCCATGGCTATACCTATAGCGGACACCCACTGGGGTGTGCGGTGGCCAGCAAGGTGATCGACATTTATCTGCGAGACAAGATATTTGAGCACGCGGCGACCGTCGGCGACTACCTGCAAGCTAGGCTCAGAGAGTTCGCGGACCACCCGCTTGTGGGCGAGGTGTCTGGGGTCGGTATGATCGGTGCACTGGAACTGGTTGCCGACAAGGCGAGCAAAAAACCCTTCGACGGCATGAAGGTTGGTCAATTCTGCGCCAAGGCCGCAGAGGACAAGGGCCTGATTATCAGGCCGCTAGGTGGTAATCGTGTCGCGGTCTGTCCTCCGCTCATTATTGAGACCGCCCATGTTGACGAATTAATCGAGAAATTTGGCGCGGCGCTGAGTCTCACGCTCGATTGGGTTACCGCCGAAAAGCTGGCTTGAGACGGACGCCTAGGGTCGACTTGGATTGAAAACGCACATCCCCTACCTTCATGAGTGACATGAGATCTTTGTGCGTCGCCCACATTGAGTTCGGTGCACACCTCTACGGCGGCGCCCAACAGGTTCTGTATCTGCTGAACGCACTGTCGAATGCTGAAGTCCGCTCGGTGCTGATTTGTCCGGAGCACTCGGCAGTAGGTGGGGCAGCACGAGCTGCGGGGATTGAGGTTGAGGCAATACCCTACCGCGGTGATCTTGACTGGGGCGCGATTAAACGTATCCGCGAGATATTGGTCCGGCATGACGTCGATCTGGTGCACGTGCATTCCCGACGCGGCGCTGATGTTTGGGGTGGGCTGGCGGCACGCCGACTCGATTTGCCCTGTGTCCTGTCTCGACGAGTTGATAATCACGAGCGATCTTGGGCTGTCGCTGCCAAGTACCGTCTTTACGATCACGTGATCGCGATTTCTGAAGGAATTCGTGGCGTTCTGATCGCTGATGGGTTGGCGCCAGAAAAGGTGTCCTGCGTTCGCAGCGCTGTGGATTGGGAGCGTTTTCAGGAGCCTGCAGACAAAGCGGGTCTTGCGTCACGTTTTGATTTGTCCAAAGAGGCACCGATAGTTGGTATCGCCGCCCAGCTGATCCCGCGCAAAGGCCATGACATTCTGCTGGAGTCGCTGTCTGACCTAGTAGAAAGGTGGCCCGCCTTACAGGTGCTGGTGATGGGCAAGGGACCGTCGGAATCCGTAATCAGAGAGCAGGTTCGCATACGTGGCTTGAGCCAGCATGTTCAGCTTGTGGGGTTTGTCGAGGATCTTGAGCGTGTGTTGCCGAGTCTCGATTTTCTGGTGCATCCGGCACGAACTGAGGGTTTGGGTGTGGTCTTATTGCAGGCCGCCTCCGCAGGCATCGCCGTGGTTGCCTGTGACGCTGGTGGCATGCCTGAAGCCGTGGTGGATCAGGAGACTGGTTTGCTGGTACCGGCGGCTGATGCCGGGGCGCTCACGGCCGCTATGGAAAGCTTGTTGTCTGACCCCGGCCGAGCGAGATCCTATGGCGCCAAAGGGCGAGAGCGCATGCTCGCTTCTTTTTCTATTTCCGCCATGGCGCAGGGCAATTTAGACGTGTATCGCAAGGTGATCGCAACGCGGTCCCGGGAATAGAGGCGACTCCCGCCGATGGGCGTGTCATGGGCGCCGCTTACCCCCGCCTTTTTTTTGCCGACCCGGCCGGGTTGTCAAATTATGTTTGCGCATCAGCGCGCGCATTTGGTCATAAGACAAACCCAGTAGTTTGGCGGCCTCGTTTTGTCGCTGATCGGAATTCGTCAATGCGCGTTGTAACCAACTGAATTCTGTCGCGCGCAGTAAATCCTTCAGCGAAACCGGCCAATCGGGCGGATCTTCTATCTCGCTGGATACCTCGGAGTGTTCTGGTGCGTTGCGGTGCTTCGCGGTGGCCTCTGTTGCCGACGAAAAAGGGTCAATCACAATGGTCGTGATCGGGCGCTCTGGATCAGTCGTCCGGAACAGGGATCGCTCGACAACATTTTTGAGTTCACGAATATTGCCGGGCCAGTGATGGGCGCTGAGCTGCTGGATCGCCGAGTTACTGAAACCGGGAAAGTAGTCCCAGTTGAGCTCGCGGCACATCCGCACACTGAAATGTTGCGCTAACTCGTAGAGGTCGTGCTCGCGCTCTCTCAAGGGGGGCAGATGCACCACGTCGAAGCTGAGTCGGTCCAGCAAATCCCATCGAAAGCGGCCTTCGTCAGCCAAAGAGGGCAGGTTGGCATTGGTCGCTGCCACCAACCTGACATCCACCTGCAGCGTCTTTTGGCCGCCGACCCGCTCAAACTCGCCGTACTCAATCACTCGCAGGAGCTTTTCTTGCAAACGCAGCGACATTGTGGCGAGTTCATCAAGAAATAACGTGCCACCGTCAGTCAGTTCGAAGCGCCCGATATGCTGCTTCGTCGCTCCGGTAAATGCCCCGGCCTCATGCCCAAAGAGCTCACTCTCCAGTAGGGTTTCTGCGATGGCGCTGCAGTTGATTTTCGTGAAGGTCTGGTCCCAGCGGGGCGAGAGGTAATGCAGCCGCTCAGCAGCCAGCTCCTTGCCGGTACCGCGTTCCCCGGTGATCAAGACCGAGCGGTCGATGGGTGCGAGTCTGGAAATGTGGTCCAGCGCTGCGGCTAGCTGGGGTGACTCGCCAATAATATTTGGGGTTTGTGGATGCATGGGTGAAATATACACCTATAGAGGTGCTTTACGCCATTTATAAGAGGTTAATTTGACTCTTAGTGAGGTATTCGCGACGCCAGAGCACGATAACCTATTAATATATAACAATAAAAATATTATGGCATGTCTGTCGCATGAATAGGGGTGGTCAGGCGCAAACTGCCTGACGAGACAGGGAAGCTAGTCATCATGGAACAACGGAGAGATGAAATGGATGTTATCGACGAAAGAGCGCTGGTTTACATGGCAGTGTTGTTTGTTTGCAGTGCCCTAGCAGTATTCGCGGGGCCAGCTAGAGCCGCGGCGACCTTTGGGTTTGTTACCGCATCGGTGGAGGGCGCTTATTGGTTGGGCCGAAGTTTGGCGGGCCGCTATGCCGCGCTCGATCAACCAGTGTCAGATGCTGAAGGGGGAGAGCGCTATGCGGGTTGATTCGCAAGTAATGGAAAGAGATCCCGGCGTCACCAGAGCCAGAATGCTGGGCGCGATGGTGGCGGGTGTGATGCTGATGGCAGGCTGCGGCATGGTGACCGTGGTGAGCGAGGACGCACCCAGCGACTACGCCCTGTGTATTGAAAAGCGCGAGGCAGGTGATGTGAAACCTGAGCTCGCAGCGCTCGACTGCGCCGAGTTGGCAGAGCGAGCAGGCACCGAAATCGTATAAGAGGAGAGACAAATGGGCATTTTTTCAAGAATATCCGATATCGTGAATTCCAACCTGAATGCGCTATGTGACAGTGCGGAAGATCCGGAAAAGATGATTCGGCTGATTATTCAGGAGATGGAAGACACGCTGGTTGAGGTGCGAAGTGCCTCAGCCCGTGTGATCGCGGACCAGAAGACAGCGTCTCGTCGACGCGATCGCATTGCGTCAGAGGTCACTGCTTGGGAGGACAAGGCAAAACTGGCGGTCTCCAAGGGGCGTGACGATCTGGCCAAGGCGGCATTGCAGGAGCGGCGGGCGGTGGAAGATGCCTTGCGCGTCGTGGAGGACGAGTTGATGGCCTCTGGCGAGCAAATTTCTCAGTTGAATGAGGAGATCGGCCAACTGCAGCAAAAGCTGGACGACGCCAAGGCCAAGCAAAAGACGATTTTGCTGCGGGCCAAGACGACCAGTTCTAGGGTGCAGGTGAAAAAGCAGGTCCAGCGGGGTGAGTTGGACAATGCCTTCGCCAAGTTTGAGCGCTTTGAGCGCAAAGTCGACAACCTCGAAGGGGAATTGCAGGCCATGGATCTAGGGCGCGATACTGCGACCAGTCTGGCGGCTGAGATTGATTCGCTCGGTGAGGAGGACTGGCTGGATGAGGAGCTCTTGCGAATCAAGGATTCAATGGCACAGGCTGAACCGGCGCCATCTGAAGATTCTGAGTCCAAAAAAGCATGACCGTAGCTGTCATAATTGAACCCGAAGGAAGAGGGGCTGTGCATAACGCGCGCGCAGTGATCAACAGGGAGGGGAAATGAACCCGTTTGAAATGTTATTCGTGCCCATGGTGCTGTTCATGGTGATCGTGGCGCCAACGTGGATCGTCATGCACTACCGCAGCGTGAACCGATCCAGCAGTCAGCTCAGTGAAGATGATCGGCAGGTGCTGGAGGAGATGTTGGTGGCAGTGGACCAAATGGCAGATCGTATCGAGTCATTGGAGTCTATACTCGATGCAGATCACCCGAACTGGCGACAAGGGCGCGACGGCCAAGCCCAACAGGAGGTCTAGAGATGTCCAATCGAAATAGAAGTTTTGGTGAGAGCCGTCGCCGCGGTTGGGGCATGGGTCTCTATCGAAACCGCTCCGAAGGATGGATTGGTGGTGTCTGTGCTGGCCTGGCAGCGCATTGGGATGTGCCCAACTGGGTGGTCCGTCTTGCGGCCTTGGCGCTGTTGATGTTCACGGGCGCTCTCGCATTTTGGCTCTACGTGATTGCGTGGGTAGCGATCGCGCCGAAGGCGTCGCGATGGTCCGAGCTGCCTGAGGAGGAGGTGGAGATCGAGATGGAGTATGACGAGGACCGCCACACCTATCGCCGTAAAACGGTCTTTCGCTACACCGATGCGCCGGCAGAACGTGTTCGCAAAGCGAAAGAGCGGGTGACTAGGGCCGCCAGCCGGATTGAGGCTATGGAGCGCTATGTGACGTCCCGTCAGTACGACCTGAACCGGGAGTTCTCAAAGCTATGAGTGGAAGAAAACAGCGAAGAAAAAGTGCCATAAAAAAAGGGCCTTGAGAGGCCCTTTTCAATAAATCCTGGTTTCAATCCGACCAGTAGATATTGTCCAGCCTATACACGACCCCTTCCTGAGGTCGCGAGGGCCAAATCGTGAGGCCTGTCGTGACGGTACTCAGCTGGAGCCCGGCGGACACCAGGTCTGTTACTTTGACCTGCACAGTCTCCCAACCACTACGGCCCTTTGCGCCAATGTCCTGTTCCGCCGAACCACAGGGATAAATGCAATCAATCTTCATCGTGAACCCGGGAGATGTTCCTGCCTCCACGACTTTCACGTCAAAGTTGATAAAACCGCCATAAAAATCGTTCATATCCAAGCCTGGGTCAAAGGCTTGAATATAAAATCCAGCGAACCCTGCCCCTGTGTGGCGAATCTCGAGGACGTCATTGCGTTCTTCGTCACTGACGATCTCCCAATCCATATTTGGGCAGCCAGAGGCTTCAATACACTCGTTGTAGTTGATGCCCTCGTCAAAGCCTTTTAAGCCCCCAGTCCACTGAGGATCAACCTGGCCATACTGAAACACGACCCCAGACTTTGACTGGACGGGAATGGCTTCCTTAACGATATTGAAGTTTTGCTGGGCTTCTGCCCACGCCAGCGTGACAGTGTGGCCCGGCTGCGGGAAATCAGACACAACTACTGACGCAGAGGCGCCTCGAAGAAACTCACCTGTGGAAGGGCGAACGACATTAAATGTGCTGCGGCCAAACTCTACCCCGTCGGCGAGGGCGATGACTGTGTGCTCCCCTGATCCCAGATTGTTGAAGTTGAACAGCAATCCGAAGCCGTTGTCCGAGTCACCACAAATACTTGCTGTATCGCCGCGGGCAGTGCCATAGGCCGCGGCCAGTTTAGTGCCCCCGGTGAATTCAATTTCAATGCTTTCCGCTTCACAGTTCCAGCCAGAAAACATGCCAATGCCTGATTGCGTTGACCCGGCTGCCGGGTTTTCCAGCGCGCCGCTTGCCATAGCCAAGCTTGCCTGCAGTGCCACTGTGGCTGTGGCTATCGAGAAAAACCGCTTTAAAAGTTGTTGTCTCATGTTATTTATCCATTGTTAGTGGGTCTGTAGCCGTTTATCGGGAGCGGGCCCTGCCGCCTCGCCTCCCCA
>CALKHC010000108.1 GCA_938091425.1 uncultured Luminiphilus sp.
CTAGTGACGATCACCCACTGTGAAGGGGCATTAGGTTGGCCTCAGACCTTTAATGTCGGAAATTTTGGCTCTCCCATCGAAATCACAACGACTTCGGTAGTTTGTGCAACCCCAGCAACCCCAGCAACCCCAGTACCAACATTACCGCTGTTCGCCTTATTCGCGCTAGGCAGCGTACTAGGACTCTTCGGCCTACGTAAACTCAAGAACTGACCAGACGCTATCGCTGCTGCTGACCCAGGTTAAAGATATGCGGCGTTGATGGCATAAGGCAGGGCGAAGAGGCAGCTCCAGTTGAATACCGTCAGCACCCAGAAGTGAATGGGCTGAAGATCCTTCGACAGGAACAGTGCGGCTTGTACCGCCAACGCCCCGAGTGACAACCAAATTAGCGGCTCGCTCATGATTTTTATCAATCCAGCATGCAGTGGTTCACCACGGCCATTAGCAGTGAGTTGAGAGAGATGAATGCGCGCCTGATTAAGACACAGATTGAGATTCATTCACAATGCTTGGTGGAGGTGTGCAGACGCTCTCCCGCTTTGTCATTGCAACAGGTATCTCTCTGATGTTGCGAGCCTGTCATCTCCTTCTCGTTCATCACGTTGAGTGTAAGGCCAGCGCCGGACGGTATGATGGTGGCCTACACGGGAGGTGCCATATTTAATGACCACATCGCGATGGACACCTGAGAGAGCGAACCGTTGGGCCCAGGAACAGCCTTGGTTGGTGGGTTGTAACTTTATACCGAGCACTGCCTCCAATCAGTTTGAAATGTGGCAGTTGGATACCTTTGACCCTGAGACCATTGGCCGTGAGCTACGCTGGGCATCCGAAATTGGGATGAATTCCGTGCGGGTATTTCTCCACGACCGAGTTTGGGAAGAAGACGCTTTAGGTTTCAAATCGAGGATTGAAACTTTTTTGCGGCTGGCTGATGCAGTTGGCATCCGCACAATGTTTGTGCTGTTCGATGATTGTTGGTTCCCCCCGGTAGCAGGACCCCAGCCTGAGCCCGTGAGCGGCGTGCATAATTCCCGGTGGGCCCAGTCACCGGGGCATGACGTTACGGGCGATCGCGAAGAGTGGCCGCGACTCGAAGCCTATGTGAAAGATATTGTGGGTAGCTTCGCACGCGATCAGCGAATCTGCGTCTGGGATCTTTACAATGAGCCAGGCAATGCGATTCTGCCGCTAGCGTCACTCCCACCCTTCAAAGCGATTCCCAGGGCGCTGTCAAAGCTTGCTCGGCACTTTCTTTTTCCCAGCCCGTCTATTCCGTTGTTGCGCGCGAGCTTTGAGTGGGGGCGTTCGGTGGACCCCGACCAGCCATTCACAGTTGGCATCTGGGCACCAAATCCGCGCCTGAATCGGTTACAGCTCGACCTGTCGGATGTCATTTCGTTCCATCATTACATGGGTCAAAAGTCATTAAAGACCAGAATCGAGACATTGAAAAAGCGCCACAAGCGCCCTGTTTTTTGCACTGAATGGTTGGCTAGGTCTGTGGGCAGTAGAGTTCACACCCATCTCCCTGTCTTTCAGGCGGAGGGAGTGGGGTGCTATTGCTGGGGATTGGTATCTGGCCGGACTCAAACGATTCACAGTTGGAGCGATCGCCCTGGGTCGCCGGAGCCAGTGCTCTGGCACCATGACCTGCTGAGGTCGGACGGATCGGCGTTCGATACTAACGAGATAGAAGAGTTCAAACGGCTGACAGCAGTGTGACAGCGTTGCCGTCCGCCAGCGTGGCTAGCCAATAAGGAAATAGCCAGTTAGCTACGTGTTGCCCGCTCAGATCGTTGAGGCGGCCATTACGAACAGTACGGCGGCTGCTGTAACAATCGAATAAGTATCAGATGTGGTCATGGTGTGCTCCTTCATAGTTATGACGCTCAACACCGGATTTTTACTCCCCAAGTGCTACTTTTTGGCAGATGTTGTCTGGGCATGCCGCTTAGTGTTTGATGGCTGTTACAACTGATAAGAGAGCATCGCGATGCGGTTACAGAGTTTGAAGTGTGTGGTGACGGGCGGTGCCAGCGGTATCGGTGCGGCGACCGCCAAACGGTTTGCGGCCGAGGGCGCCGAGGTGTGCATTTTGGATCGTGACTTGCCAGCAGCCCAAGCGCTGGCGGCCGATTTGGGTCCTGATCATTTTGCCGTTGAGCTCGATGTGCGTCTTGAGCCTGCAGTCGAGCAGGCTGCGGCTAAGGTTTATGCGCGCTGGGGGCATATCGATGTGCTCGTCAATAATGCAGGCTCTGAACTCAATAAAACGTACAACGAAACAACGGTCGAGGAGTGGGATCGGGTGCTCGACACTGATCTCAAAGGTCCATGGTTGCTGTGCAAACATTTTGTGCCCGGTATGGTGGAGCGTGGCTCCGGCAGCGTGATCAATATCTCCTCTTTAAATGGGTTGGTTGGATTTCCGCTATCGACTGCTTACGGCAGTGCTAAAGGCGGCCTCGTAGTCTTCACTCGAGACATGGCCATTGAGTTAGCGACCAGCGGCGTGCGCATTAACTGCGTATGCCCTGGCGTGATCGAGACGCCGATGATGGAGCGCTGGACAGATCTGATGCCGGATAAAGACGAAGCCAAAGCCATGTTGCGCGGGGTCATGCCGATTGGTCGGATGGGCACTGCCGATGAAGTCGCCAGCGCCGTCTTATTTTTCGCCTCAGCAGATTCCAGTTTGTGTCAGGGTGCCGTGCTGAGCGTGGATGGAGGCTTCACCGCTCAATAGCAGGGCGGCG
>CALKHC010000109.1 GCA_938091425.1 uncultured Luminiphilus sp.
GCGCCGGAAACACCGCCCTTCGCGGGGCCACTGCCACCACGGCCGCCTCCAAACATGCCAGCAAGTCGTTGCTGAAGCTTTTTAAAGGCCTCGTCGAGATCTGGCGGACCCTGATTGCCTCCGCCCCAGGGGTCACGAGGGCCTTTATTACCGCCACCGGGCTCATTCCATGACATAGGTGTGTTCCTCATCAAAAGGTCGGACAGTCTAACAAACCCGGGCACCACTTCGGGGCTTTGTTCTGTGTATCTTCCGAAACCCTCTTAACCCTTTTTTTCAGCCAGATCGGTTCAGGCATCTTTGAGCCAACCTAGATGGCCATCCAACCACAATCATTGAGCAAAACGGATCAGGCGCCCTAGCGGCTTGAGCCCATGAGGCCTGAGTCACGCGATCGCATCGCCTCCGGGGCCACTCGCCACGTCAGGGGTTCAATCGTCGCCAATCTGCCAACGGTAGGCGCACATGCAAACGGCTACTGCCATCGGGCTGCCATTCCTCGGTGCACACAGCGCCCATCTCGTAGAGGGCCGCGCGTAATCGCGCGCGCTGCGGGTCCAGCGTGATCTCTTCGTCAAAGAGGGTGACCGATAACCGCTCCCGAATGGCGTCGAAGAGCAGATCTACACCTTCTCCGGTCACAGCAGACAAATAGACGGCTGTCGGAGTCCCGCTTTCGTTTCGCAGGATGCGGGCGGGCTGCTCCACCAAGTCCAGCTTATTAAACACCACCAGTTGCGGCAGGCCATCGGCCTGTATTTCGGCCAGCACCGCCTCGACATCGTCCATCAATTCGTCACGGTTGTTCGCGGATACATCGACTATGTGGAGCAACAAGCTCGCGTTGGCGGTTTCTTCCAGTGTGGCCTTGAACGCCTCCACCAGCGTCGTCGGCAAATCGGAGATAAACCCCACCGTATCGGCAAACAGCACCGGCCCAAGATGTTCTACATCGACCCTCGCCAGAGTGGGATCCAGTGTGGCGAAGAGTTTATCAGCGGCGTAAACCTCGGAGGTCGTAATACGGTTGAACAGCGTTGATTTGCCGGCGTTGGTGTAACCCACCAGGGACAACACCGGCAACTCTGCTCTACGCCGGGCACGTCGGCTTTGTTCACGCTGATTGCGGACTCGTTCCAGCCGCGACTGGATTGACTTGATGCGAGTGCGCAACAACCGACGGTCTGTTTCCAGCTGAGTTTCGCCAGGCCCCCGTAAACCAATGCCACCCTTTTGACGCTCGAGGTGGGTCCATCCTCTTATTAGACGCGTGCTCATGTGGGTCAGTTGCGCTAGCTCCACCTGCAGTTTGCCCTCGTGAGTGCGCGCACGCTGGGCAAAAATATCGAGGATCAAACCTGTCCGCGCAAGCACGCGACACGATAATGCACGCTCCAGATTGCGCTCCTGACTCGGGCTCAGTGCGTGGTTGAAGATCACCAGCTCTGCCTCGTGGGTTTGACAGGCCCGCGCGATCTCATCGAGCTTGCCTTCACCCACAAAGGTACGCGCATGTGGCGCTGAGCGAGAGCCGCCAATCGTGGCCACAGGGTCACCGCCCGCGGATGCGACCAGTTCCTCAAACTCCAGCAAGCTGAGATCACGTTCGGCACCGGCAAGCTGCAACTGCACCAGCACAGCGCGCTCCCCGCCCTGATGACGCTCAAAGAACATGAAAAATTAGATGCGCCCCAGAGGAGGCGCCGAGTGGTCACTCTTCAGCTGGCGCCTCGCCATCAGCAGCAGGCAGACGCACATTGCGCGCCGGCACGACGGTCGAAATCGCGTGCTTATACACCATCTGGGAGACAGTGTTTTTCAACAACACAACAAATTGGTCGAAGGATTCGATCTGTCCCTGAAGCTTTATGCCGTTCACCAAATAGATCGAGACGGGAACCCGTTCCTTCCGCAAGGCGTTAAGGTAAGGGTCTTGTAGCGTATGCCCTTTTGACATGTTTACTCCTTAGTATCACTGTCAAAACATGGCGCTCTTCACGAGAAGCGCATTACGGTCGCCAATGCACTCGCGATTAAGTGCTAGCGACAAAAAACTCCACCGAAGTGGAGTGTCTGTATTGTACTACGATATCAGCGTCAGCTAAAAGTTCCGCATCAACTCCTGAAGCCGGGCAAACCAAATGCCCTCCGCAGAGACTGATAGCCCGTCAGCGAGGGAATCGGGGGCGTCTGCGGCCGAATCAGCCCCCCGGACCAACTCGCCCTCCGCGCCCGTCCAAATCCAAGTCAAATCAGGCCAACCGCGCAGCCAGGTTAGCTGCCTTTTAGCAAGCTGCCGGGTAGCAGCCAGCACCTTTTCTCGACAGGTCGCCAAGTCGATCTCACCCTCAAGATGGGACCACACTTGTCGATAACCCACTGCCCGTATAGCGGGCAGATCGGCATGCAGGTCTCCCTGCTGATAAAGGCGGGTGACCTCTGCCACCAATCCCCGGTCAAACATGGCGTCCAATCGGCTGGCGATTCGCGCATGCAAGACGGCACGATCCTCGGGACAAAGGGCGATGCATTCATAGTTGCCTGAAGCAGGAGCGCGGTTTCCCTGCTGCCATTCACTCAGCGGTGTGCCGGTACCGCGGTAAACCTCCAGTGCACGGCAGATCCGCTGACTGTGATTGGGGTGTAATCGATTGGCGGTCTCGGGGTCGACCTCGGTGAGCTGCTGATGCAAAACCGGCCAGCCAGATCGCTTCGCCTCAGCCTCGATGTCAGCGCGTATGCCCGGGTCAATGGCTGGGATGTCATCGAGCCCCTGAATGAGCGCCCGAAAGTACAGCATGCTGCCGCCGACCAGAATGGGGTGCCGCCCTCTCCCCCGAATGTCATCGATACACTGTTTGGCATCGCTCGCGAAATCGGCGGCGGTGTAGGGATCATGAGGTTCCCGAATATGAACGAGATGATGCGGGTAGTCTGGTTTGGCAGCGCCGATCGATAGGCCGCGATACACCAACGCTGAATCCACGCTGATTAACTCGGCATTAAAGGTCTCGGCGAGCCGTTCGGCCAATGCCGACTTGCCCGACGCGGTGGGGCCCATCAACGCCAATATTGGTTCGGTCACAATCAGCGTCCTCGCAGAAACAGTTTGTCCAAGTCCGCCATGCCCAGCTGCACCCAGGTGGGCCGACCATGGTTGCACTGCCCTGATCGCTCCGTCTCTTCCATGTCGCGCAAAAGCGCATTCATCTCTGGCAGCGTCAACCGGCGATTGGCGCGCACCGAACCGTGACAGGCCATGGTTGAAAGCAACTCATCGAGTGAGCTGGAAACACGATCACTAGTACCGAATTCCAGAAGATCAGACAGCACGTCGCGCACCAGTGCTTCCGCATCAGCATCTTTGAGAGGCGCGGGGAGTTCTCGGCAGACCACTGCCTCCTCGCCAACCGCCTCAATCAGCACGCCCAGCGATGCCAGCTCCTCAGCCTGTTCAGCAGCGATAGCCGCCTCTCTATTCGATACGGCGAGCGTGATAGGCACCAGCAACGGCTGGCGTGTGATGCCGGCACCCTCTCTGGCCCGCTTTAACCGCTCATAGGTGATTCTCTCGTGCGCCGCGTGCATATCGACCAGCACCATCCCGTGCTGATTCTCGGCAAGGATGTACACACCATGAAGCTGCGCCACGGCAAACCCCAGCGGCGGAATCTCGGCAGATGGGTCACTGAACTCTGGCTGGGGCGCATTGCTCACCTGCTGCAGCAT
>CALKHC010000110.1 GCA_938091425.1 uncultured Luminiphilus sp.
ACGCCACATTGATCAGCTGGGCACTTTGCTTCGCCTACCTGCTGGCGTTTTATCAGTCGGCAAATACGCCGCTACGGGCAGCGAATGTCAGCGAGAGAGTTCAAACCGGCTGCCTAGGGCTTGCCATAGCCGGATCAATGGCCGCAACAATTTGGTTGGTGAGCGTTTTGGCGAACAGGGTGTCATCGCGGGCCGGTCTCGGACTTTGGTTGCAGCGATTGAGCACCGTGCCAGTCATCTTTGTACTGGCGTTGCTCGTGATCGAGAACTGGTTTTACTCCCTCTTTAGCGTGGGTCTGAAGTCTGGCGATAGCCTGTGGCTCAAACTGGGGTTTCTGATTCTTACGGGCTTTGTCACCTTTCATGGGTTCAATGCCGTCAATACCGGGGCACAGTGGCTGGCTGAGAAAGGACGAAGTGTTGCCGTGGGGCTCTTGGTGGCCTGCGTCGCCGGGGGCGCCTTTGGGCTGTCCTCAGGTTTCGCCGCAAAAACACCGGGGTTCACCATCAATCGCGCACAGGCGCTGCCGCATATTCTGTTCATCGGCGCCGACGGGTTGAGTGCCGACTTCATGTCACTGTACGGATATCCGGAACCATCAACGCCATTCCTGAAGTCTATCGCCAATGAGATGACGATCTATGACGCTGCCTACGTCAACAACGCCAATACGACGGGCTCCATCACCAGCTTGCTAAACGGTATCTCGCCTGCCACCACCAAGGTCATTTACCCGCCCGACTTCCTGAGCGATGCATTCGCGAGTAAAAGCCTGCCTCGTCTGCTGGGCGATCTTGGCTATTACCGTTCGCAGTGGTCAGTGCCGCATTACGCGAGTGCGCCCTCACAGGGAATGGCAGGCGCCTTTGATCGGGTCAATGGCGTCAGCCAGCAAAGTACCCAACGAGCGCTATTTGCGCTCCCGATCAGTAATCTTTCCGCCTGGTTTTTAAACAACGCAGCCAACGACGCACAGAGCGTGGTACTGGATGCCTTTGCCATACATGAAATGGACAACCCGTATGCACAGGTCGCCGAGCCCGAGGCGGACGATGCGAACACGCTCCCTGCGAAGCTATCAGATGCCGCGCGTCTGGCAGGCCTTAATGAGGACATCGACACCGCGCTGGCCCAAGGAAAGCCGCTGTTTGCCCAGATTCACTTGATGGATACTCATGGCTTGAAGTTTTACCCCTCGGTTCGAAACTTCTCTGCCGGCATGGTGCAAAACGACTACTGGATGACGCCGTTCTATCTCGACTCTGTCGCTGAGTTTGATCGCCGACTGGCCACGCTCTATGCGCAGTTGAAAGAGCGCGACATTTTAGATTCCACCCTTTTAGTGATTTTTTCGGACCACCCGCAGAAGTGGAAGACCGACCTCAGGGTGCCCTTGCTCATGCGTTTCCCCGACGCATCAAGGACGGGCCGTTTTAGCATGAACGTTCAGTTACTGGACCTCGCACCCACAATTGTCGACTGGCTTGGTGGGAAGCCGCCAGAGTGGATGCAGGGCATGACCCTGCTTGAGCCAGACCGGATCCCGACAGACCGAATGTTGGTGGCCGCCGGTTTTGATTCAGAAGTCCGTTCCACGGGCGATGGGAGGGGCTGGCAGCGCGCAGAACTGGACGGCAGGCCATTTCGTGAGCGTAATGAGTTTCGTGTCATCCATTGCGGCGCCTCAACGGAAATCCTGTTTCCAGACCCTGAGATTAAGTTCGAGCCAATGCCCTCAAACCCATCATCTGATTCATGCAATGTTTATTCACCCGCAGAGCGGGCAAAAGAAGCGCTGCGCGCGCTGGCATCTCCGGCAAACAGCTGATCAGCCCTTTGCCGGCGCGCCGCAACTCTCCATCAAGAAACACTCAAGCCGCGAACGCTGTGGTCAATGGCGTGCACCGCATTGTGAGGGGCTCTTGCAAACCCCCACACAGCGCTCAAATCTATTCGCGTATTTCTGTCACAATGCTTTTTTTGGCAACGAACATCCCCATGGCACGCACGACTGTTAGCCTCTTATTACTGAGCCTGTTACCGGTTCAGGCACAGGCGTATCTCGACCCGGGTACGGGTAGCATCATTCTGCAGGGCGTCATTGCCGGCATCGCCGTCGCATGGTTCACCATCAAAACTTACTGGTACAAGCTGGCGGCACTGTTCGGCAAAAAAGCGCCAGAAAGCCTGCTAGAAGACGACGCTGACGACAATACTGACGCGACCTAAACCCAGCTTGACTCAGTACAGCGACCAAGACCCCTGACCCCCATGCAGCGCCTGAACGCCTCTTTTCGTGACCCAAGTGGCTATATCTTTGCCCATGAGGGTGTCATTTACCGCCGGGTTAATGCCAGCTATGCGGCGCAGTACGATCAGCTGCTGAGTTCAGGGCTCTACGATGCGCTGGTGAAAAAAAAATGGCTGGTTCCCCACGAGGAGGTGGACACAGCATTGCTCTCCGGGCATGAGAATGCTCATCGCGTGCTGCGCCCTGAGCCCATCCCCTACATCTCCTACCCGTATGAGTGGTGTTTCAATCAGCTGAAAGACGCCGCCCTACTCACCCTCAAGATTGCGGCGCAGGCACTGCAGCGCGACATGGTGCTTAAAGACGCATCCGCCTATAACGTGCAGTTCATGGGTCACCGCCCGATCTTTATCGATACGCTCTCCTTCGAGGCCTATGAAGAGGGGGCGCCCTGGATCGCTTATCGGCAGTTTTGTCAGCACTTTCTGGCGCCGCTGGCATTAATGGCCCACGGCCACGCATCGCTGGGTCAATTGCTGACCACTCACATCGATGGCATTCCATTAGAGACCGCCGCCAGCCTGTTACCGATGCGCACACGCCTTCGCTACGGTCTCTACACCCATATCCACCTGCACGCCAAAACCCAGCAACGGTTTGCTGACGCCGCGGACGAGAAACAACCCACAACATCGGCAAAAGCCCCTCGCATCTCAAAGAGAGCGTTGCGCGCGATTTTGGAGAGTCTCGCCACGACCGTGCAGAAACTGGTGTGGCAACCGCCAAAAACCGAGTGGGGCAGCTACTACGAGGCCACCAACTACTCGGCAGGTGCTGCCGGTAACAAGGCCGCCTTGATTGGCGAGTTTCTTGCGGCGATCGGCAAGCCGATAGCCGTTTGCCATGACCTAGGCGCTAACCAGGGTCTTTACAGTGAGGTCGCCGCGCAACACTGTGCTCAGGTGATTTCTCAGGATATCGATCCGGTGGCGGTGGAGTCCCAGTACCGGGAGCGAAAGACACGGGGGCCCAACAATATCCTCCCGCTGCTTCAGGATCTCACCGCCCCCTCGCCGGCCATTGGTTGGCGCAACAGGGAGCGTGACGGCTTCACCCAGCGAGCGCAATGCGACGCGGTACTAGCGCTCGCGCTGGTCCACCACCTTGCGATCAGCAATAACACGCCGTTAGAGGAGATCGCCGGCTTCTTTGCCGATCTGGCGCCGCACCTCATTATCGAATTTGTGCCAAAGGCGGATTCACAGGTGAAGCGGCTGTTGGCGACCCGGGAAGATATTTTTCCCGATTACACAGAGGCCGGTTTTGAGGCGGCCTTCTCTGGTTTCTTTGAGATCAGTCAAAAAGCGAAGGTCAGTGACAGCGAACGCACGCTGTATTTGATGACCCGGAAATAAAGCATACTCACTCGGAGAGCGCAGCAATGGCGATGTTCGCTCAGATCCGCTTTGCCGCCACGACCGCTGCAGCCGAACCCGACCCCACAACGGCACACCACAGTCGCGTTAGCACATTGCGATTGGGCGAGGCCAAGCTGGCCGCCTCGTCGCGGTGGCTCACTTCATCTGCCTGGCAATCGATCAGCACTTGCCGCAACGAGCCGTGTTTACCTTCGGGCGTCAGCCGCACGATCTGCTGCTGGTAGTGGTGATCGACAAAGGTCTCCACCGCTTCAATCGTGGCAAATACTGCCTGCCGTCCAAATAGTGCCGGCAGCGCGCCGGTCAGCCAGCCCATCACGCGCCAGAGTGGCAATAACAGTGTGCGGCCTGCCGCGGGGACGATCTCCTCCATCAGCGCAAGGTGCTCTTGTTCAGTCCGCAGGTGCGACTCTGCAAACTCCCTGACGCTCGCATCCCGAGAGATCGCCAAAATACCGCGGTAAATCATCACTGCGCCAAACTCGCCAGCATGATCTGAACGGAGCTCCTGTTGAAGCCAACGCGGCAGGCTGTTGAACAATGGCCCGGCCAAGCCAGCTGTATCGATCACCGCCCCCGGTGCAGCTACCGCTTTGAGTTCGGACGTCTCACCGTGCGAATCAGTCTGTGTCACAGACGCTTCGGAGCGAACAGAGGCATGTGGCGATGTGGGTGCTGTGGAGGTCATGAATCCAAAGGCCATAAGCAACGGGGGGGAACGATAGCGAATTTCTTGGAATGATTCAGATCACCTCTTAGACGTCACCTCCACAGCTTGCGCGCTGGCCTGACTGGCCCTGTCAAACGAGGAGCTGCATCCACCGCATAATCAGGCTGCTGAGCGACGCATACCGTATAGAGATTTCTCATTGGCGGCCATAAACATCACTCAACCGACCCATCACCAGCGGCGCAGCCCCATGCCCAAAAGGTTCAGTATGAAGCGCGACTCACCCTCAGCTGCTACCCAGTGACTCCAGATCAATCACAAACCGGTACTGGACGTCGCCATCGTGTAGCCGTTGCCAGGCCGTCTCGATCTCATCAGGTTGAATCAGCTCAATCTCGGCGCCCAGGCCATGGCTGTGGGCGAATTGCACCATCTCCCGGGTGTCGGCGATACCGCCGATCAGAGAGCCTTCTAGGCTTCGGTCACCAAATACAATCAACGCAGGGAAGATCTCCAGCTGTTCCGTAGGCACGCCTACTAGGCAGAGCTTGCCGCCCCGGCGCAGCAGCGAAAACCAGCGATTCAAGTCGTGTGGGTTCGAGATCGTATCCAGAATGAGATCAACCTGCCCCATCCAGGCCTGCAAGTCCTCGGAGTCTGGATCGAGTGCCACCTCGGCACCCAGACGCGTGGCGTCGGCACGCTTCGCTTCTGAGCGGGAGGCCACAATAACCCGGGCACCCATGGCGCTAGCGAACTGGATCGCGAGGTGGCCAAGCCCCCCCATACCCAGCACACACAGTGTGGTACCCGGGCCGACGTTGAAGCGTTTCAGCGGGGTATAAACCGTAATGCCGCCGCAGAGCAGTGGTGCCATACGCGCCAGATCCGCGCCAGTCGGGATCGGTACAAGATAGTCGTAATCGACAACATAGTCAGAGGCGTAACCGCCATAGTTCACGCGCCCCTCACGATCTTTACTGTTAAAGCTTAGCGTAAAACCGGTTTCGCAATAGTGCTCGTCGCCGGTATCACAGGAGTGACAGCTTCGACAGCTGTCGGCAATGCACCCCACCCCGACCGTGTCACCGATTGATACGCCTTGAACTTCCGCGCCCATCTCGCTGACGGTGCCCACCATCTCGTGCCCGGGCACCATGGGGAACATACCGCCACCGAGTTTGTCACTGGCCGCTACGAGATCAGAGTGACAGATACCGCAGAACTTCAAATTCAGGCGCACATCCCGCGGCCCCAGTGGGCGGCGTTCAATGGTGGTAGGGCTCAGGCGGGTGCCCGCTTCCTCGAGTTGGTAGGCCACGGTCATGTCGGGTCTCCTTATTATTTTATTCTATGGTCTTGTGGAGTCACGACCGCGAGGCCATCGCGGCAGACTCGATATTGAGCCGATCGTATCAGGGAGGGCCGGCTCTCGCGACGGCCGAACGTGCTACCAGCGCGTGCGATTTACAATGGCCACCAACGAGAGCATTACAGGTACTTCGACCAGCACACCCACCACGGTGGCCAGCGCCGCCCCGGAATGCAGACCAAAGAGGCTGATCGCGACCGCCACCGCCAACTCAAAGAAGTTCGAGGTGCCGATGAGAGCGCAAGGCGCCGCCACCGCGTGTTCTACCCGCCACCAGCGCGCCGCAAGATAGGCCACTGCGAAGATGCCGTAGGTTTGAATAAGCAGCGGGATCGCAATAAGCACGATATCGAGCGGTTGCGCCACGATGGTCTCGGCCTGAAGGCCGAATAGGAGCACCACCGTACCGAGTAAACCTGCAATGGAATATGGCTTCAGTTTGGTTAACAGTGCCTCGAGCCGCTCGGGACTCTCGGGGCGATATAGGGCCTTGCGCGTCACTACGCCAGCCACCAGCGGGATCACAACGTAGAGCACGACGGAGAGGAGCAGCGTCTCCCAAGGGACCACCACATCGGTCACGCCCAGCAGAAAGCCCGCCAACGGAGCAAACGCAAAGATCATGATCAAGTCGTTCACAGAGACCTGAACAAGGGTGTAATTCGCATCCCCTTTGGTCAGATGACTCCACACAAAGACCATGGCGGTACAGGGCGCGACCCCCAGCAGTATCATCCCGGCGATATATTCCGTCGCGGTCTCCGGGTCCACGAGATCGACAAAGAACACCCTGAAGAACAACCACCCTAGCGCCGCCATCGTGAAGGGTTTGATCAGCCAGTTCACGACCAAGGTGATAATCAGACCCTTCGGTTTGTTCCCGATATCTCGGATCGAGCCGAAGTCGACCTGCACCATCATGGGATAGATCATGATCCAGATGAGCACCGCCACCACCAGATTGACCCGCGCAAACTCAAAGGCAGCAAGCGCCGCGAAGACGCCCGGCACGGCGTTACCCAGCAAAACGCCAAGCAGGATGCAGACGCCGATCCAAACGCTCAGGTAACGCTCAAAAATGCCCATCGCTAATTCCTCTCACATCCTTGGGGTCATGTTCTCAAGATTGACTCTCACGCACCCACTCATGGACTTTGTCCTCAATGCGATCAATCACCGCCATAAACGCGCTGCGAATAGCCGCCTCGTCACCCTCGACTCTGGAAGGATCGGGAAGACCCCAGTGATGTTTTTCGACCTCGCCCATCCAGATCGGGCAGACCTCCCCGGCTGCGCTGTCGCAGACGGTGACCACGCGATCAGGGTTAAAAGCGGCGAGGTCATTCCAGGACTGGCTCTGCAGTCCGGCCGTTTGGTAACCGCGCTCTTCGAGATAGCGCAGGGTCAGGGGATGCACAGCATCGACCGGCGCGCTACCCGCGCTGGCGGCCTTGAGAGAACCAGCGCCACGCTGCGCCGCAATGGCCTCGCACAGGATGCTACGACAGCGGTTGTGGGTACAAATGAACAGCAATTTCACGATGGGCTCCACCGCAGAGCCCACCGAGAACGAGTCAAGCAGAATCGCTGATATACAGCGACCGCTTGGGCTCTTTGAAAACGCGCTCCATCATAGGCTCGAAAAATGACAGTTCGTAGCACTCTGCTTCGGGGTCGAAGGCAGGAGCATCGTATTTTTCGATGAATTCCAGCGTGCGCTCGTAGTGAGGATGGTCCTTGTATTGATCCCGCAGATCCCTATCGAGGCCCATAAAGTGGAAGAAGTAATATCCCTGAAAAATGCCGTGATGCTTAACCATCCAGTGATTGGCCTCACTCACATAAGGCTCAAGCAATACTGCTGCCACGTCGGCATGGTTGGCGGGACCCAGCGTATCGCCAATGTCGTGCAATAACGCACACACCACATATTCTTCATCTTTCCCGTCGTTATGCGCCAGGGTGGCGGTTTGCAGGCTGTGGGTGAGCCGGTCTACCGAAAAGC
>CALKHC010000111.1 GCA_938091425.1 uncultured Luminiphilus sp.
TGTGGCCCAGTGAGAGAAACACAGACACAGTAGCGTGAGCAGCGAGCGCTTTATGAGGGGTAGTGCAGACATGGCCCTACATCAAGTCCGAAACACGGTCGCTATTCATATTCTGTTCTGACATCGCCCTTCAGTGTCGCCGTGCTGCTTTGTAAATCCAGCTCAAACGACGAGCCTGTCGTACGACTGCCTTGGCCTGTCATCACCACCTCTTGCTCGCCTTGCGCAAGCTTCTGGTCCATATAAAGGCGCATGGACTCTGTTTGCACCGTAGCGTCTCTGGTTCGCTCCAGTACTGTGACTCCATTTTTGAGCTCAAGTTCATTGACGTCCTCAAAGAAAATCCCGGCCGCGGCGTCAATATCCCAGACCGCGCCATTTTCCGCCTGTGCTAGGTACCGGATCTCGCTGAGCGTGGTTTCTTCGCTATTCTGCCATCGGGTCGCTTCGCCGATTTCCAGAATGTCCGATGCGACGCCATCTGAAGAAAAGTGTCGTCGCGTGCCATCGTGCAGATAGCTCGCGATGAGCTGATCTTCCTCCAAGTTCATCTGCTTGGCAGGCGAAGATTCCGGAGCGAATGACTGCCAGAGTGCGATGCCTAGCGCGGCCATGCCTAGCGTGATCAAAAGGCCTTTCATCAGAAGGTCCTGATCACATCGGACAGGCGGCCTTGCGACTGCAAAATAAAATCTGCCAGTGCCCGGACCGCACCTGCACCTCCCGGTGAGGGCGCGATCCAGTCTGCACACTCGCGAACCGCCTCAATCGCGTCGCTGGGGCAAGTGGCTAGTCCCACTAAACGGAGGGCGCCGAGATCAGGAAGGTCGTCTCCCATATAAGCCACCTCAGCAGCGCTGAGCCTCTTTGCATTCAGCAACTCTTCGAGCGCCAAACCCTTGTCTTCACGTCCCTGAATCACGGAGGTGATCCCCAGTTCGCTGGCGCGCCTTTCCACAGCTTCTGAAGATCTGCCCGTGATGATCGCCACATCGATATCACAGCGCTGAAGTAGTTTGATGCCAAGTCCATCCTTAATGTTGAAGGGTTTGGTCTCCGGTTCTGACACGCTCCGGTAAAGCAACGTGCCGTCGGTCATCACGCCATCGACATCCAGCACTACCAGCTTGATCGACTCCGCTTTCTGTGCTGCCCGACCCGTCATGAGATACCCGCCTTCAACAATGCTAGTAGCGTGACAATGCCGAGAATCCTGTTCTGATCGTCAACGACTACCAATGCGCTGATTTGGTGCCTCTCCATTAAGGCCATGGCTTCGGCCGCCAACAATTCTTGATGAATGGTACGCGCGCCGGAAGTCATCGCCGCGGTCAGCGGCGTGGTGCGCAAATCGGTGTCATTTTCGACCGCACGTCGCAGATCACCGTCAGTAAATATGCCCAGCAACTGATGACCGTCCGACGAGACGGTGGTCATACCGAGACCTTTTTGCGTCATCTCATAGATCGCATCGGTTAGCATCGCGGTAGGTGTCACCGTCGGGATGTCACTGCCGCTGACCATCACGTCGGCAACGCGAAGCAGTAATCTTTTACCCAGTGCGCCTCCAGGATGCGAGAAGGCAAATTCCTCGGCCGTGAAACCCCGCGCCTCAAGAATCGCGATCGCCAGCGCGTCGCCCATCACCAGTGCTGCGGTCGTGCTGGAAGTAGGCGCCAGATTCAGCGGGCAGGCTTCTGTTTCCACCGAGGCGAGTAGATGCACATCGGCGGCCCGCGCGAGCTCGGATGTGTCATTGCCTGTCATGCTGATCAGAGGAATATTGAGGCGCTTGATCAAGGGTAAAAGCGTCAGGATCTCGTGCGTGCTGCCACTATTGGACAGAGCGATGACGCAGTCGCTCGCAGTGATCATGCCGATGTCACCATGGGATGCTTCGCCGGGGTGCACAAAAAAAGCGGGTGTTCCGGTGCTAGCCAGTGTGGCGGCAATTTTGCCCGCGATATGTCCACTTTTGCCCATACCCGTCACCACCACACGACCCGCCGTATCGAGGATGCAACGAGAGGCGGCTGCAAAGGTCGGCCCCAGTGCGTCGCCCAGCGCAGACACTGCGCCCGCTTCCATTGCGATGGTTCTCTGTGCGGAGTCGATGAAAAATTGATCGGTGCGGTTGGCCATGTTGTGCCTTCTAGGACTCAGTCAAGGTACCAAAAAGAGCCAGCCGTAATAAGCGATGTAGAGAGACAGCAATAGCAACCCTGTTCCTCGCTTCAACGTGCCGGATCCGGACTCCCCATTCCAACGCCACAGCGCTGCGAGGGCAAGAACCAGAGTCGTGAGAAATACCGCGACCATGTCCCGAGTGACTACTGCCGACTGGAGTGAGAGGCTGCCCCACAGGCCCGGAATGGCCAACACCAACAAAATATTGAACATGTTTGATCCGACGATGGCACCCACTGCCATATCGGCGTGACCTTTTAATGCGCTCATAATCGCAGCGGCCAATTCCGGCAGGCTGGTCCCCACGGCGACAATGGTCAGACCAATCACAAGCTCTGACACGCCCAATGCTGTGGCGATGTGGGAAGCAGCCCAGACCAATATTCGCGAGGACGCAATCAACAATGCGAGCCCAACGAGGAAAGACAGCCATGCCAATGGCAGAGCGAGGGAAGGTATCTCGCGTGCCTCAATTTGGTCATCGGATTGTCGAGCGTGCTGGGCGACGCGAACAAAGAACAGCCCCAGCGCGCTGAGCAGGACGATACTGTCTGATCGCGAGAGCTCGCGGTCGTAAAGCAAGAACCAGGTGAGGAGGACTACCAACATCAGCAGGGGCAGATCGATCCAGGTCGTATCCCGGCCCAGCGCTATGCTGCTGAACAAGAGGGTGACGCCCAATACCAGTCCCACGTTGGCGATGTTGGAACCCAGTGCATTGCCGACGGCCAGCTCACCCGAGCCCGCGAGGGCAGACATGATTGAAATAAGGATCTCGGGTGCAGAGGTGCCGACCGAGACGATTGTCAGGCCAATGAGCATAGGTGTGAGGCCCGCCCGCTTTGCGATGGCCGAGGCGCCATCTACGAAGCGATCAGCGCTCCAGACGAGTGCCACCAAACCCACTGCGATCACTGTCGAGTACCACAACACGATATGCTTTCCTCTTTGGTCCATTTGGTGGATAAGTGGGCCGAGCGACGATCGGGTATCATTGCGCGCGAAGGTGTGTTGTGCGGTAGAGGAGGGTCCATCGTCACTTCACGCGAGACAGTCTAACCCACTCAATTCTCATGTTGGCAGCTATTCACATTTGGCGGACGGAATGGGTGATTCAGGGGTTAAAAGGAGTTTGTTGTGTTACACCGATTAATGTGTGTGCTGGCCAATATGGCACTTTGTTTGGCGGTCATCCAAGGAGGCCCCGTGCGCGCCGAGCAAGCCTCTGTGAGTCAGCGGGGGCCCGCTGAGGTCATCAGTGATGTGACGGCTCAGGTGATGACGGTGGTCGCAGATGCCAATACGTATTTTGACCAAGACCCCGACCGCTACTACCGCGAGATTGACGGAGCGCTCGCCGAGTTGGTGGACTGGCGGGGTTTTGCCACCGCTGTGATGGGCGAATATTACAGCCGTGGCCGCTCTCTGGATAAAGCCGGCAGGGCCAATCTCAAGCGCCAGAGAGATGACTTCGCAACGACCTTGAGAGAGGGTTTGATCAGAAGCTACGCCAAGGGATTGCTGGCGTTCGGCGGCGCCAAAATGGAAGTGAAGGGTGCGGAGGCTTCACCGCAAAGCGCGCGCGTCGCCTCAGTCACGCAGCTGGTTTATGGTGAGGCAGATCGGGTCTACACCATCCGCTATCAGATGGGTCAGTACAATGATGGGGCTTGGCGCTTGAGAAATCTGATCATCGAGACCATCAATCTCGGAGAAATATATCGCAATCAGTTCAGCGCGCTTGCCAGGGACGCCGATGGTGACCTGAATAGCGTGATTGCCCAGTGGAATGAGACTGTGGTCGAGCAGCCGGAGGAATTGACCCGTGACTGAATCAGAGTTAACCCAGCTGTTATCCGACGCCTTTCCGGGCGCGCAGGTGTCTGTGGCGCTCGAGGGAGGGCATGTGGATATTACGGTGATTAGCGCAGAGTTTGAGGGAGTGAGGCCGGTCGCGCGCCAGCAGCGAGTTTATGCGCCGCTATCGGGACTCATTGCCGACGGCACCCTGCACGCAGTCAATATCAGTGCGCAAACACCCTGAACGAGGTGGCTTTTGGACAGTCTGATTATCCGGGGAGGGAATCGCCTTGAAGGCGTGCTGACCGCCTCAGGTGCAAAAAATGCCGCCTTGCCAATACTCGCAGCAACCCTGCTAACGTCCGGTGCCTGCTCTTTGAGGGCGGTGCCTGTGTTGCGAGACATCACAACCATGCTGACATTGCTTACGAGTCTTGGCGCAGCAGCTGAACGCCGTCAGGATGGAGAGGTGGTGATAGAGGGGGGCTCGGTGCAACAGTTCACCGCGCCTTATGATCTCGTGAAAACCATGCGCGCCTCCATCTTGGTGTTGGGTCCTCTGCTCGCTCGGTACGGGCAAGCGCGCGTGTCATTTCCAGGTGGCTGTGCCATAGGCAGTCGCCCTGTGGACCTGCACATTCGCGCATTGGAAGCGATGGGCGCGGTCATTACTGTTGAAGGCGGTTACATTGTTGCCAACGCGCCAGAGGGCTTGAAGGGCGTCGATTTTACCTTCGACATGGTCACAGTAGGAGGCACAGAAAATGCTGTGATGGCGGCTTCACTGGCGGCGGGTACGAGCGTGCTTCGCAATGTGGCGAAGGAGCCCGAAATTGTTGACCTAGTGGAATTCCTGAGGGCCATGGGTGCCCGTATCGAAGGGGAGGGCACTGACACCTTGACGGTGCGTGGTGCGGAGGCGCTGGATGGCGCGTCCTATCGGGTCATGCCGGATCGCATTGAAGTGGGTACCTACCTCGTTGCGGCGGCGGCAACAGGTGGCAGCCTGCGGGTGGAGGGTATCCTTCCTGAGGTGCTGGGTGTGGTGCGGGACAAACTCAGACAGACAGGCGCTGATCTCGATGAGGGCGAGGACTGGATCAGTCTGGATATGCGGGGTGATAGGCCGAAAGCAGTGGATATTGTGACCGAGCCGTTTCCGGGCTTCCCCACCGACATGCAGGCCCAGTTCACTGCCTTGAATGCCGTGGCGCAGGGGAAGTCTCATGTCACGGAGACCGTATTTGAAAACCGGTTGATGCAAGCGCATGAGATGAAGCGCATGGGAGCAGATATCGTGATTGAGGGAGACAGTGCCCATATCACTGGACGGTCAAGCTTGCAGGGTGCACCCGTAATGGCGTCAGATTTGCGGGCGTCAGCCAGTCTGGTGATTGCGGGATTGGTGGCGTCCGGTGAGACCCGGATCGATCGCATTTATCATATCGACCGCGGTTACGAAAATATCGAAGGTAAATTGCAATGTCTGGGCGCCGATATCCGTCGTATATCGACTTGAGGGTCTGAATAACACTGTTATGAAATTCGCACACACATTAACGATAGCGCTGACCAAGGGCCGGATATTGAAGGAGACGCTGCCATTGCTGGCAGAGGTAGGCATCGCGCCGCAAGAGGATCTCGATAGCAGCCGTAAGCTGATCGTCGCGACTACCGTGCCCAATATCAGCTTGGTGATCCTGCGCGGATCGGACGTACCCACCTACGTCCGACACGGTGCTGCTGACGTCGGGATCGCGGGAAAAGATATGTTGCTGGAGTTCGGGGGCGAGGGCATATACGAGCCACTAGATTTGGGTATTGCGCGATGTCGCCTCATGACGGCCGGACCCGTTTCTGACCCGAGCGAGGCGGTTGAACGTCGCCGTGTGAGGGTGGCGACAAAATTCGTTAACGTCGCCAGAGCACACTATGCGCGCAAAGGTCTGCATGCCGATCTCATCAAGCTCTACGGTTCCATGGAACTGGCGCCACTGATGGGCTTGGCGGATGAGATCGTGGACATTGTCGATACTGGAAAGACGTTGGCAGAGAACGGCATGGCGCCGCGCGAATTGATCGCAGATATCTCATCGCGACTCATTGTGAACAAGGCATCAATGCGTACCAGGCATGCTTCCGTCCAAACATTAGTCGAAGCGCTGACCGGTGCTGTGGAATCAGCAGGGCTGTGATGGCAACGCATTCGATTAGCCGATTGGACATGGCCCAGCCTGACTTTGAGGCCGCCTTTGGTCGCTTGCTGATCAGTCCTGCAGAGGCCGATACGGACCTTGCACGAACTGTGACGCAGATTGTGGCGGCTGTGGCGCAAGAGGGTGATGCCGCGTTGCTCAGATACACCAACGAACTGGATCGGCGTACGGTAGAAGATGCTCAGGCGCTTCGTGTCAGCCCCGATACCATGGAGCAGGCTTTGGCCAACTTGAGCGCGGACGTGTCAGCGGCGCTCACGCTGGCGGCGGCGCGCATTAGGGGGTTCCACGAACGCCAGCGTGCCGAGAGTTGGCAATACGAGGACGAAGAAGGCAACGTGCTGGGACAGCGTGTCTCGGCGCTGGATTGCGTGGGTGTTTACGTGCCCGGTGGCCGGGCGAGCTACCCCTCTTCGGTACTGATGAATGCGATTCCCGCGAAAGTCGCCGGTGTGGAACGCGTTGTGATGGTGGTGCCAGCCCCAGGCGGCGAAATGAATCCCACGGTGCTGGCTGCGGCGGCGCTGGCGGGTGTCGACGAGGTATTCACCGTAGGCGGTGCGCAAGCCGTCGCAGCGCTGGCCTATGGCACGGCCACATTGCCCAGAGTGGACAAAATTGTCGGTCCCGGTAACCGCTTTGTCGCGGAAGCAAAGCGGCAGGTGTTCGGGCGCGTGGGCATCGACATGGTAGCGGGCCCTTCCGAAATTTTGATTCTTGCGGACGGGTCAGTCGATCCCGAGTGGGTCACCATGGATCTGTTCGCACAGGCCGAGCATGACGAGTACGCCCAAGCGGTTTTGATCTCGCCCGATGGCGAATATCTGGATGCGGTGATGGCGTGTATCACGCGAGTGCTGCCCACGTTGTCGCGGCGCGAGATTGTGGCTGCGGCGCTAGAGAACCGCGGTGCGCTGATCAAGGTGCCGGACCTTGAAGCGGCAGTCGCGCTGAGCAATCGCATGGCACCCGAGCACCTCGAATTGGCGTTGGTGGACCCAGAGAGCGTGATCGGCGATATCCGTGCAGCGGGCGCCATATTTATGGGGGCGATGTCCTCGGAGGCGCTTGGTGATTACTGCGCTGGTCCTAACCACGTCTTGCCGACCGCGGGTTCTGCTCGATTTGCTTCGCCGCTGGGTGTCTATGACTTTCAACGCAGGACCAGCCTGATCCAAATCTCTGAGCAGGGCGCACAGACTCTTGGTGAAGTTGCGGCGGTGCTCGCTGATGCAGAGGCCTTGGAGGCGCACGGGTTGAGTGCCCAAAAGCGCCTGCGCGGTGGAGACTGAGTCAGCTGTTGCTGCGTGTGCCGACTACCGCTTCTAACTCGATAGGCACACCTTCGCGATCCAAATCGACCCGCAGGAGATGACCCGGTCGCAATTGAGCGATTTGTAACATTGCCGCCCTGCCATCTACGACGGGTTCTCCATCCATCGCGACAATAATGTCATTCAATTGGATGCCCGCGCGCTCCGCGGGTCCGCCGGGAGCAAGATCTGTCACGATCAGCTGCTGAACCGGCCCTCCCGCCTGCTGTTCGCTCAGCAGCACTTCCACGCTCACGCCCAGCCAACCGCGAATGACGTGACCATATTTGACGATGTCATCCAGCACTGCCGCAGCCAGCTCGCTTGGGGTAGCAAGATTGATCCCAATCCCCGTGGTTTCCCCGTTGCGCTCCGTGCCCGCGGTATAGATCAGCGTGTTAATGCCGACCAAGCGACCTTGATTATCAATCAGGGCCCCGCCTGAGCTACCGAGGTGGATAGTGGCATCGGTTTGAATATAGCCCTCGTAGGTCGACAACTGTAAACCGAAGCGACCTACTCCCGAGACGATACCCTGAGATACGGAGTGACCGAAGCCATAAGGATTGCCTATGGCCAATACCACATCACCGACGGCGATGCCTTCGGCGTCCGCCAGTGCAATAGGCGTCAGTTCGGGCAGGTCGATGTGCAGAATGGCGAGATCTGTCTCGGGGTCACTGCCTACCACCGAGGCACTGGCAGAACGGCCGTCCGCGAGCAGCACCTGAATGGCATCAGCGCCTGTAATCACGTGGTTGTTGGTGACGATGTGTCCGGCAGCGCTGAGAATGACGCCCGAGCCCAGCGAGCGTTCGATGCGCTGGCGGTTACCGCGATTGGAGAATAATCGACGCTGTAACGGCGAGTTCAGGCGGGGATCAGCGCGCGCATCAACCAATTTGGCGGTGTAGATATTAACGACCGAGGGCGTCGCCAGCGCCACGGCATCACGGTACCCGCCGCTAACGGGTGCAATGAGAGCCTGCTGCGGCTCTAGTACCCATTTATCGAGAATGAGTGCAGCAGCGAGGACGCCGACCAGCGCCGGCCAAATAAAGGCGGTCAGTTCTTGTTTCACATAGATCTCCTGGGGGCATTGTAAATGATCGTGCGCTGGTTATTCTCTTCAAAGAGATCATTGGTTTGGATGGACCATGGGCTGCACACGGCAACAACTGAACGAATTTTTTGACGATTTATTGACGCCGCAACGCTTCAATGATTATTGCCCAAACGGGTTGCAGGTGGAGGGAGCGTTCGACCTGCAGCATTTGGTCACCGGTGTAACAGCCAGTCAGGCGCTGATTGAGGCTGCTCGCGACCGCGGGGCTGACGCGATCTTGGTCCATCACGGCTATTTCTGGCGCTCAGAGTCGCCTTGTATAACGGGGATGAAAGCGACGCGACTACGCGCGCTGATGACGGACGATATCAATCTGTTTGCCTACCATCTGCCGCTAGATTGTCATCCGGTGCACGGCAATAACGCAGCGCTTGGGCGGCTGATGGGCATCGAAGCACCCGAGCCTCTCGATCCGGAAGATCCGGGCACGCCGGTGTTCTGGGGTCGGCTCGAGGAGTCGGTAACGGTTCAGGGGCTCGCGGACCGACTTGGTGTGGCTTTGGATCGCACGCCGCTTGTAATCGGAGAGGGCGACGTGAGGTCAGTGGCATGGTGCACAGGGGCGGGACAGGGTTACATCGACCTTGCCGCCGAAGCAGGAACAGATGTTTATGTGACGGGGGAGGTTTCGGAGCAAACGGTCCACGTTGCCCGGGAGCGCGGTATCGCTTTTATCGGCGCGGGCCACCACGCCACCGAGCGCTACGGCGTGCAGGCGGTCGGTTCACTCGCAGCGAGAGCGCTGGGGTTGAGTCACGAGTTCATCGATATCGACAATCCCGCCTGACGAGCTCAAGCAGCCGAGCTATTAGACTTATCGAGTCCGAATGTTTCCGAGAGTTGCCCCTGCTCATCTGGTTTCTTGGGCGCATAGTCCAGTGGTTGCGCCACCCCTACCAGATGCGGCTTGTCGGTCGTGTCTGCCGCCGGCGCGGTCAGAGCGGCCTCAGAGATACTGACGCGATCGCCACATAGTTGCTCTGCGCCATCCGCGAGGTGCGAGTAAACGGCCCGATAGTCATCGGTTAGCTTGTGCAGGAGATCGGCGGTTTGCGAAAAGTGTTCAGAAACCTCCGCCTCGTAATCAGCCCGATCCTGTTTGGCCTGATCCAGCTGGCTTTCAAGGTCTATGATCACTTTGCGCTTGTTGTCGCCACGCGCATTTAAAGCCAGATACCACCCCACAAAGCCACCGATACCGCCACCTATGATGAGTGCAAAGACAAGATTAGACATCGAATACATGATCTGGGGAGCCTTTGTTGGTTGCCGGAATTGGTTCCGCCTGTTCGGCTCAGTGTACTGCAACTCCGGCACGGCGTCCTCCCGGAGGGCCAGACAGGCCGGGAGCGATCTATGTCGAGTGTAGGTCCCGTATATCTGGGAGCACTTAACAGCGCGCTTTTTGGACGAGCGGTCCGTGCTACCCTGCGTGCCGCGAATTCTGCGCCATGTCATCACCAATCCTTACATCAGTGAGCCATGACTGAAGGTTTGTCCCCATTACAGCGTTACCGTCGGGATGTGGAATCCGGCGCACTGCTGGCTGATCCTGCTCAGGAGAGTGTGATGCGCCAGTTGGACGACCTTCATCGCCGGCTGCTCGTCAGAGCGGCAGAGCAAAACACCCTCTGGAGGCGAGCCCGTAAGCTGATGGGCCGTCCCGAAGCGCCTGAGCGAGGCCTTTATCTCTGGGGCGGGGTGGGCCGGGGTAAAACCCATTTGGTGGATACCTTTTACGATAGCCTCGCTCTGGAGCGAAAACTCAGGGTTCACTTTCACCGCTTCATGCAGCGCGTGCATTCGGCGTTGACTCTGCACAGTGGCGCCAAAAACCCGCTTGAAGTCGTGGCGGGAGAAATCGCTGATGAGGCCCTGGTGCTGTGTTTTGATGAGTTTTTTGTCAGCGATATCGCTGATGCAATGATCCTGGGTGGATTGATCGAGGCGCTGTTTAGGCGGGGTGTCACGCTGGTCGCCACGTCGAACATCCCGCCGCATGAGCTGTATCGTGATGGGTTACAGCGGAGTCGTTTCCTGCCGGCAATTGCTTTACTGGAACAACATGTGACCGTGACACATCTGGAGGCGGCTACCGATTATCGGTTCAGAACCCTTCAGCGCGCTGATTTGTGGCACGTGCCACACGATGGGGCTGCCAGAGAGGCGCTGTCAGAGTATTTCTCATCGCTGACTGGACGGGAAGTTGGCGACGCCAAATGGGTCGAAATCAATCAGAGGCGGGTCAATCTGGTTGCCGATGCACCCGGTGTCGCCTGGGCGACCTTCAGTACCTTGTGTGAAGAGCCGCGCAGCGCCGCAGATTATGTCGAGATAGCCCGGGAGTACCACACCGTATTGGTTGAACAAATTCCCCTGCTGAACCGAGATAAGGAGGATGCAGCGCGGCGTTTTATTAACTTGGTAGATGAGTTCTACGACCGCAATGTCAAACTCATTGCCACAGCCGCTCAACCTCCAGCAACGCTCTATGAGGGATCAAGGTTGCGCTTCGAGTTCGATCGGACGGTGTCCAGACTTCAGGAGATGCGCACACAGGAATACCTGAAAGCGGAGCATCGGCCGTGATGCTCGCGCGGCAAATTAACGGTTGAAAGGGCTCAGGCACTCCAGTAACATCCGCGCTCCTTTGAATTCGCCCTCAGGGCATGGGTCATGAAAACATATAGCGCCAAGGCAGGAGACGTGCAGCACGACTGGTTGGTAGTCGATGCCGAGAATTTGACGCTTGGTCGTCTCGCCACAGAGATCGCACATCGTTTGCGCGGCAAGCACAAGCCAGAGTACACCCCTCACATGGACATGGGCGATTACGTCGTTGTCGTAAATTGCGACAAAATCCGCGTTACCGGTGCGAAGCGGACCGATAAAATGTACTACCACCACACGGGTTTCCCGGGCGGGATCCGCTCAGCCAGTTTTGAGCAGTTGATCGACAAAGCGCCCGAGCGGGTCATTCAGCGTGCAGTGAAGGGTATGATGCCGCGGAGTCCTCTGGGCCGCGCGATGCTGAAAAAGCTTAAAGTCTATGCCGGACCTTCGCACCCGCATGCGGCACAGCAACCGCAGCCACTGACGATCTGAGGAGGTCACGATGGCAACTGCACAGTATTACGGAACAGGACGTCGCAAGACGTCGACTGCGCGCGTCTTTTTACGAACGGGCAGTGGCAACATTATGATCAACGGCCGCCCCATTGATGAGTACTTCGGGCGAGAAGTCGCGCGAATGATTGTCAAGCAGCCTTTGGAGCTGACTGAGAACAGCGAGACTTTTGATGCCAATGTCACTGTGGCCGGCGGGGGAAGCTTTGGCCAAGCCGGTGCCATTCGGCATGGCCTGACACGCGCTTTGTTGGATTATGACGAAAGCTTGCGCGGCACACTGCGCGCGGCAGGCTATGTAACCCGTGATGCCAGAGAGGTAGAGCGCAAGAAAGTGGGTTTGCGAAAAGCTCGTCGGCGCCCGCAGTTCTCCAAGCGTTGATCGATCTAATGAACTTCAGAGGCCCGCCTATGCGGGCCTTTTTTTTGACTAGGCGTCAGGTCCCGGAGGGCAGCGGGCTGTAAACTGGCGACTGTGCGGCGAGCGAAGTCGAATTGCAGCCGGAAGAGGAGGAAGTCAGGTATCGTGCAGTACGTTTATTTGCTTACCGCGGTGGCGTTGGAAGTGTCCGGGACTATGCTTTTGCCGGTGAGCCAGAACTTCACCCGCCCAGTGCCCACGTTGACCCTGATCGGTTGCTACGCGGCGTCTTTCTACTCTTTGACCTTCGCTCTGAATACGCTGCCGATCGCGGTGGTCTACGCCACCTGGTCTGGGCTCGGAATTTTTCTCATCACCCTGTTTGGGTACCTGATTTTTGAGCAGGCATTGGAATGGCGCGCCATTGTGGGCCTTCTGATGATCGTGGTGGGGGTGGCGCTAGTGAATGGCTTCGCGCCAAATAAGTGACTGGTGCGTCAAACAGAGGCTGATCCTGGCCCGCATGCATAGCGTAATTCAACTTGCTGGGGGCTTTCGTGACCATTACACTTCGCGCGCTGACTTCATCTTGTACGCCAAGGCCAACCTAACTTCTTTTTCCCGCCATGTGGGTGGCGGCAGGTATTGGCAGGCGACACGGTAGACCGGGAGAACCTCAATCATGACGGATACAACAGACGCGCACGATTCGATGGCTGACGATGGCCAAACACGTCGACGCTTTCTGACTGCTGCCACTTCAGCGGTCGGAGTAGGTGGTGTGGCGGGTGTCGCCGTACCCTTTTTAGGGTCATGGAATCCCTCCGAGAAGGCGAAAGCCGCGGGGGCGCCAGTTCGCGCTGATATCAGCAAGCTTGAGCCAGGGCAAATGGTGGTGATTGAGTGGCGAGGCAAGCCTGTTTACGTGTTGCGTCGAACCCCTGAGCAGGTGGCTGGTTTAGCCACTCTGAACGGGGATCTCAAAGACCCACAGTCTGAGGCATCGGCTCAGCCTGACTACATTGCGGGCGATGGAAGAGCCATCAACGAAGAGTTTCTTGTGATGGTAGGGCTCTGCACTCACCTGGGCTGTGCACCCAAGTTCCGGCCTGAGGTCGGGGCAACAGACATGGGTGGCGATGAGTGGCTGGGTGGGTTCTTTTGTCCCTGCCACGGCTCCAAATTTGATTTGGCCGGACGCGTCTATAAGGGCGTGCCGGCATCATCCAATCTCGAAATACCCCCTTATTCCTATGAGAGCGACAGCGTGCTAGTGATCGGCGTTGACGCGGAGGCAGCCTGATGGAAAAAGCACTTACCGGTCTGATGTCTTGGATTGACGCGCGGCTGCCGCTGACGCGGACTTGGGATACGCACATGGGCGAGTACTACGCGCCCAAGAATTTCAACCTGTGGTATTTCTTTGGCGTGTTCTCGCTGTTGGTGCTCGTCAACCAGCTGCTGACAGGCATCTGGCTGACGATGAGCTACACGCCGTCAGCGGAAGAGGCTTTCGCTTCGGTCGAATACATCATGCGTGATGTGGATTACGGTTGGTTGCTGCGCTACATGCACTCCACCGGGGCCTCGGCGTTTTTTATCGTGGTCTACCTGCACATGATGCGAGCGCTCATGTATGGCTCATATAAAAAGCCTCGTGAGCTGATCTGGATCTTTGGCATGCTGATTTTCATCGTGCTGATGGCTGAGGCGTTTGTGGGCTACGTGTTGCCGTGGGGACAAATGTCCTATTGGGGCGCACAGGTTATTATTTCACTGTTCGGCGCTATTCCTGTGATTGGCGAGGACATTGTGACTTGGATCCGCGGCGACTATCTGCTGTCTGGGATCACACTAAATCGGTTTTTTGCGCTGCACGTTGTGGCGTTACCGATCGTGCTGTTGGCCCTCGTTGTACTGCACATCCTGGCGCTCCATGAAGTAGGCTCTAACAATCCGGATGGCGTCGAGATCAAAAAGAACAAGGGGCCCGACGGTGTGCCGCTGGACGGCATCAAGTTCCATCCCTATTACTCGGTGCATGATGTGCAGGGCATTGCGGTGTTCCTGTTTTTCTTCTGCGCCATACTGTTCTTTGCACCGGAGATGGGAGGCTTCTTTCTCGAGTTTGCGAACTTTGAAGAGGCAAACGGGTTGAAGACCCCGGAGCATATTGCTCCCGTGTGGTACTTCACGCCGTACTACTCGGTCCTGAGGGCGGTACCCGACAAATTCTGGGGCTTTGTGTTCTTCGCGGCGTCGGTTGTGATTCCCTTTGCGCTCCCATGGTTGGATCGTAACCCCGTGAGATCGTGGCGCTATCGCGGCATGCTGAACCGCGTGATGCTGCTCTTGTTCGTGGTGTCGTTCATCATTCTTGGTGTGCTGGGCGTGAAATCACCGACCCCTGAACGCACCGTGCTCGCGCAAATTTGCACGATTTTCTACTTCTTTTTCTTCCTAGCAATGCCCTGGTGGTCGCGCATGGGCCGCGCCAAACCTGAACCTGAGCGCGTTACGATGAATGGCGGCATGTCGGTGTGGCAAAGCATGGCGACGCTGATCTTTATTGCCGTCATGACATTCCTGCCCCTCAAGGTCGTGGGTGCCGAGTCCGCCTATGACTGCGGCACGATTCCTTGTGATGCATTTGAAGCGGACCCAACAGATACGCCGTCTCTTCAGCGCGGTGCGGCTCTGTATGCGAGCTACTGCATGGGTTGTCACTCGCTGCAGTATTCGCGGCATAACCGCGTCGCGCGAGATCTCGGTATCCCGGAAGATCTGTACAAAGCCAATTTAGTCTTTGATCCCGAGATCAAGCTCGGATCGCTCATGTCTAACAGTATGGATAAAGGTGATGCCAAGGTCTGGTTCGGAGCGACCCCGCCGGATCTGACGCTGATTTCCAGAGCGCGGCAGCCAGAGTGGCTGTACACGTATTTGCGGACGTTTTATCAAGACGAACTGCGACCCTACGGGGTAAATAACCGTGTCTATCCGAACGTCGGGATGCCCCATGTGTTAATGGAGCTACAGGGCTTGGCGGCCTGTTCTGACGAATCCGGCGCCGCGGTGGCGAAGGCTGAACAGTGTGTGACAATGGACGTGGCGTCGGCCGGTGCCATGTCTGCCGAACAGTTCGATGGTGCGATGTACGATCTCGTCAACTTTCTGGCCTATATCGCTGAACCCTACAAGTCGGACCGGTTGCGCATCGGTACTTATGTATTGCTCTTTCTAGTGGTCTTCTTCATTTTCGCTTGGTTGCTGAATCGCGAGTACTGGAAAGACGTCCACTAAAAACCGGTCTAGGTGGTTTGGGGGCAACCTCTGCCCCCGTTTGAGTGGTACACTTCCGCCCCCATTTGTGGTCAGTTGAATTTGTATGTCAGATGATGCTTCCGGGATCGTATCGAAGCGATCCTCCATGACCTTATTTTCGGATAACACCAGCCATTACAGTCATCGTGTCAGGTTGGTGCTAGCCGAGAAGGGCGTCACCGTAGAGCTGGTTGAGTCAGAGACTGGTGCGGTTTCCGCCGAGTTGGGGGACCTTAATCCCTACAACACCATGCCGACATTGGTCGACCGCGAATTGGTGTTGTATGAGTCCAAGGTCATGATGGAATATCTTGACGAACGCTTCCCTCATCCCCCTTTGTTACCGGTTTATCCCGTGGCACGTGCCGAAAGTCGCCTTTTCGTCTATCGCATCGAGAAAGATTGGGCCGCACTGGTGGATGCCATACAGTCATCCCGCAGCGACAACGTCGTAAAGAAGTCCGTTAAAGAACTGAAAGAGAGTCTGGTGGCTGTGTCGCCCATCTTCATCGAGAAGCCATTTTTCATGAGTGAAGAATTCTCTCTGGTGGACTGCTGCGTAGCGCCCATTCTGTGGCGGCTGCCCTCGCTGGGCGTAGATATCCGGCCTAGTAAGCAGTCCAAGCCGCTGCTGGATTACATGGATCGTCTGTTCAATCGGGAGGCGTTTCAGGAAAGTCTCTCCATTCAAGAGCGGGAGATGCGCTCCTAAAGCGGCCTGCCTTCCTTGAACTCCAGCCGCCCCTACATTATCCGCGCTATTTATGAGTGGATCGTGGACAATGATTGCACCCCACATTTGCTAGTCGAGGTGGACCACGAGGGGATCGATGTGCCCCAAGGCTACGTGACCGACGGGCAAATCGTACTGAATATCTCTCCCAATGCCGTGGTGGGCTTGGAAATGGGGAATGATCTGATTCTGTTCAATGGTCGATTTGGAGGCGTGGCAACTGATATCGTCGTGCCCATCAGCGCGATTCTTGGCATCTATGCGCGAGAAAACGGGCAGGGGATGGTCTTTGACGCCGCGGAAGAGCCGGATGACCCGCCCGAGCCGCCGGCTGGTCGCGGCCGGCCCAGCCTCAAGGTCGTTAAATAGCGGGCGCCGAAATCAGTTCGAACAACTGCACAACTCGCTCTGCACTGCTGACCTCCGCTGCTTCTAGCGACACGCGGTCAGCCTCCTCTTCGGTCATGAGACCCATCAGGTAAACAACGCTGTTTTCCGTGACTACCTTGACCCGTGTGCCGGGCGTGTCTGAGCTGGCAAGTAGCTTTGATTTCACCTGTGTTGTGATCCAGGTATCGTGGGTTCGAGTTCCCATACTGGTTGCGGGCCCGATTTCCAATTCATTGTAGATTCGTCGGACGTCCTCAATTTTTTTCACAACGTCGGTTGCCAGCGCCTTGAGTTCTTCCGAGGGCACTTGGCCCGCCAGTAACACGAAGCCATTGAAAGATACGATGCTGAGGTGCGCCTCATCATAACCCTCGTTTGCAGCGTTGATGTTGACCTTGGCCTTGGTTTCGATGCTCTCATCGGTCATCTGTTGTCCAAACGTGCGCTCTCCGGGATCTTCTTCGATAGGTCCTGCTCCTGCGCTGGACATGACCGACCCGCAGCCGCTCAACAACCCTGGCAAAGACAGGCTCAACAGTAGCGAGAGACTCGCAAGTCGGTGTCGTATCCCCATCATGGTTCAGTCCCCCATTGGCCCAAATGTATGCGTGTCGATTAGCCGTGCCAAACAGATTGCCAATGCGCCGTTCAAGGTAAGCCGGGTTTCGACATTCTCTTCGCTAACCGTCATGCTCAGCCCCGGCCCACGATTGCCTACCCAGATTGCCGCCACCTGTCGCTGTTCCAGAGCAACTGCTAATCGCTGTATTTCCTGCTCGCCCAATGAGGCGGCAAAAACAAATCCCACGTCCCCCAGTTGGCCCAGCGCTTGAATCTGTTGTCCCGCCCAGTTTACTCCAGTCTCAACGGATTCGATGTGATGCTCTGCCAGTTCGACAACCGGCAAACTGGGACGTTCTCTGAGAACGCCGCGGTGCAGCAGGCTCGCCAGCGCTGTGGCGCTGGCGCAGTCCGCACCCAAACCGATGCTGAACAGCTTGCGCTCATTGAGGATGGCCTCTGCGGCCAGTTCCACCGCGGCGCCTGTCGCTTCAGACAGGGAATCAATTGCGAGGCTGGTCGTCTCCAGGTGTCGCTGGAAAAAGTCAGAAATGAGCGGGTAGAAATCCACGATGCAGTCACAGTCACTGGTTTAGGTTAGTCAAAGGCAGCGCGAATCCATACGGGTTCTCCGTCACCATTGGGCGCATCATAAGCGATCACATCGAAGCGGCAAGGGTGGTTTGACCACACCTGCTGCCGGCTCATGAAAGCGGCGGCGCAGCGCTTCAGCTTGCGCTGTTTAGACGCCGTAATGCTATGAATAGCGCCGCCAAAACGAGCGCTACTGCGATACCGCACCTCGACAAAAGTCAAATGCCCAGCGTCGCGCATGATGAGATCGATCTCGCCAGACTTGGCGCTGAAATTGCGGGCGATCAGTTGAAGCCCGTGCTGAATTAAAAATTGTTCAGCCCGTTGTTCCCAATACTGGCCAATAGGGTTCACTCGAGTCCTCTGCGCATTGAGTCCGCTCAGGGTAACGCTTCCCGGCGGACTTGAGCGCCATCAAATGTGGCCAATTCCAGTGCTCTCTCCACCGATCCATCTTTTTTGCGACGTAGCAGGCCGGTTTGACCCCGGACAACCCACTGTTGGGTCTCGGTGGTTTGCTGCCAGTGCTGCGCCAAGGTCAGGGCGTCTCTGCCCAGTGCTCTGAGGCGACTCAGCCGGTCTGTCATCTCCGGTGGCAGCATGGCAGGTGTCTCCACAAACACCACGCCATTCAGGTCGCGGTTACGGGTATCGGACACCCCATCGTTGATGGCCGAGGTGGCATAGACGGGTATATCTCCCGTCATATGGAACACCAGCAGGGGACGCCAACTCCGGGCTGTCGCTGCATCAGGCGCGAGCATAAAAATGCATTCGAAGTCGCTACGTCCTCGCCCTCGCGCGTCGACCGGTAGATCGAAGGCGCGCTCAACGGCGCGGATGCGCTGATCACTGGAACCGGATCCCAGCAATTTACCCATTTCCGCATTGGTATCGGCAGGGTTATCCGCAACCAGCTGACCACGGATACGTCCACCATGATGTGTCCAGCGTTCGGTGAATGACGAGAGGAGCCTTGCGCCGCGATCCGTGTTCATCCCCACCACGATGGCATGACGGCATGCTTGCCCGAAAGCGACATCGGCGATTTGCCGCGCTTCGTCCTCGGGTGCGAGGCTGAGGCTCATCCAGTTCCGATTTGACGATCCGGCCATCGAGTCGGTTTGGTTGAGGGCTATGATGGGCACCGACCGCTGAGCAAGCTGCCTCAGCAGGGCTACATCATCCTTGATCAAAGGTCCTATAACCAGGTCAGCGCCATCCGCCACTGCTTGACGGTATAAGGCTCTGACACCCGCTGGCTGCGTGGAATTCAAAGTGGTGAGGTTTGGTCGGCGGCTCGGATCTGGGAACAGGGTATAGAGTTGATCTACCGCGCCGGCTAAAACGGCTTCACCTGCACCGGCCAGCCTGCCTTCCAGTGGCAGCAGCAAGGCAATGTGGTCCACAGTCTCTGACGTCACCCAGCGCGTCACATGCTGGGGCATTGCAGGGTGTTGTGGTAGCGCGTTCGGTCGGGCAATCCAGTCAGCAAGAGCTTCAGGGCCTTCGCGATAAACAATCTGAATTTGCAGCCATTGACGCCAGTTGAGGTCACTGGTTCGTCGGCTTGCTTCAGCGAGGGTTGCCGTATCCAGTCTGAGCAAATAGCCAAAAAGCCTATCGCTCATGGTTTCGTCTTCACGCTTTATGGAGTGGGTATGTGTCCGCTGAAAAAGGGTCTCTGCAGCTGCGAGCCAGTCACCCGACATCGCTTGGCGTGCCTCCCGTTCCTGCAGCACCAAATCCAATGCGGCAGTGTTGTCTCGTGCCAGATTGGTCAGTAGTTGGTCGGATAGGGCAATATCCCCTGAAAACCAGGCGAGCACGCTATCAATGAACAATAGCGTCGATGCGTCGATATCAGCCAGTAGTAATTGGTTGCGCTCGAAACGAGCCGCCAACAGGGATTCTGTCTTGGCGAGGCCGGTCACTCTCTCGATGGCTTTTACGTCAATCCGCTCCCCTTCGACAGGGATTGGCAATGCTTCATCAACGACCAGTGGTGGCAACTCTCTGTCGCGATCAACGGAAGGTCCCGCGCACGCGACGAGCAATATCGATGTTGTCATAACAGACAACAAACGCGGGCTGCGAGATAAAAGCCGGAAAAGCCGTCGCTGCACTTTTCGAGGGTGACCAATTGGCGTCATCACGGCAGTATAGCCCTAAGTCGTCCCAGATGATCCGAGGCGGAGTGAGTCCCTTGCCAGCTTATCTTTATATTGTCGCAACCCCGATTGGTCATTTGGACGATATGTCTTTGCGCGCCATCGATGTCCTGCGCAGTGTCGATCTGATCGCTGCAGAGGACACTCGTCACTCTGCGAAGTTGCTCAACCATTTTGATGTTCGAACACCGCTCATCAGTTATCACGATCATAGCGATACCTCTGACTTGGAAAGCTTGCTGAAGCGATTACGTGCCGGTAAGGCCATTGCGTTGATTTCTGATGCGGGCACGCCGCTGGTCTCAGATCCCGGTTACAAGCTTGTGGTTGCCTGTCATCAGGAACAGATTCCGGTCGTGCCGATTCCCGGCCCGAGTGCGACGATTGCCGCATTGAGTGCAGCCGGCTTGCCAACTGATCATTTTTACTTTGAGGGCTTCCTGCCCTCGAAGCCTGGTCAGAGAGAGAATCGACTGCAGGCGCTCTCAGCGATCGAGGGAACCCTGATATTTTTTGAATCGCCGCGCCGCCTTGCCGCCTCAGTCGACGCAATGCATCAGGTTTTGGGTAATCGAGAGGCCGCGCTATGCCGTGAACTCACAAAAACTCATGAGACAATCTATCGAGCCGATTTGTCGCAGCTACACGAATTTGTGCTGTCAGATGCCAATCAGCAGCGCGGGGAGATGGTGATTCTGGTGCGCGGCTTTGATCCGGCCACTGTGACATTGACACCGGAAACCTCCCGGTTGCTAGCGCGGCTGGCCGATGAGTTACCGCCTCGCCGAGCGGCAGCGGTGGTGGCCGACATTACAGGCCTTCCGGCAAGGCAGCTTTATCAGTGGCTACTGGATCGCCGTCAACGCGGATAAACTTGCAGCGCCTTGCCGATCTCGGTACGCTCGCGCGCGAGTTGGTCAGACGATCGCTGTCGCTTTGCGGCAGAGGAAAGTCCGGGCTCCAACGGGTCAGAGCGCCAGGTAACGCCTGGGGGGCGCGAGCTCACGGTAAGTGCAGCAGAAAGGAAACCGCCTGTTCGCAGGTAAGGGTGAAAAGGTGCGGTAAGAGCGCACCGCGCGGTTGGTAACAACCGTGGCGATGGTAAACCCCGCTCGGAGCAAGACCAAATAGGAATCTGATGCCGTGACCCTCGGCGGATTCGGGTAGGTCGCTTCAGGCGAACGGTGACGTTCGTCGCAGATGAATGATCGTCCACGACAGAACCCGGCTTATCGACTAACTCGCTATGCCCCCCGCAAGGGGGGCTTCCTCCGACACTCCGGTATTCCACAGCCAATGAGAGCTTATTCTTAGATCATTTTGGATTATAAGTTCTAATTTGAAATATTTTTTAGAATAATACTTAAGGCCAAACCTTGTAACTGGGGTTAAAAAGCTGTTTTGGTGAGGGTTTCCAAACGAATGCCCGGCTGGATTAATCGCCATGGCTGACCTTGTAAGGCACTGAAAAACCACGTTTTTTTCCATGGGAGCCGTTGACCCTTGTCAACCGCTGGGCGTATAGTGGTGAAAAGTGGCGCAAAGTGGGAAAAAAATCCATTTTGTGGTGATAAGCGGGAGTCAGTGGGCGCGACGCTATGTTTCGTGGTGTACAGCACATCAACCTGGATGCTAAGGGCCGCATGGCGGTGCCCTCGCGACAGCGTGAGCTACTGTCGGTGCTCGGCGACGGTCACATTGTGCTGACCGTTGATACACAGACCTCCTGCTTGACGCTCTATCCGCTACCTGAGTGGGAGCGCATTGAGCGCGATGTACAGGCACTGCCGGCACTCAATCCTGCAGTAAAACGATTCCAGAGGCTTGTGCTGGGTTACGCGAGCGACCTGCAGTTGGACGGTAGCGGACGGGTGCTGGTGCCGCCGGCCCTGCGCGAATACGCCCAGCTTGAAAAACGGGCGGTTCTGGTTGGCCAAGGCAACAAACTTGAACTGTGGTCGGAGGATTTGTGGCAGCAGGAGTGCGCCGCTGCCCTGTCTACCGATTCAACTGGGGAGATCCCCGCGGAACTGATGCAGCTCAAACTTTGATGGATCGGGAACACCGACCGGTTCTGCTTGAGGAGGCAATTTCGGCATTGATGGTATCGGCTGATGGCGCATACGTGGATGGCACGTTTGGCCGGGGCGGGCACAGTACCCGAATCCTCGATGCCCTCTCACCTCTGGGGACTTTAGTCGCTTTCGATCGGGATCCCGCTGCGTCCTCGGTTGCTGAGCGCCTGGCTGATCAGGACCCGCGCTTCCAGTTTCAGGCGACCAATTTTTGCGACTTGGGCGATTACATTGCGCCTGCCAGCGTGCAGGGCGTGCTGCTGGATCTGGGTGTCTCATCGCCGCAGTTGGATGACCCCGAGAGGGGCTTCAGCTTCACTCACGATGGGCCTCTGGATATGCGGATGAATCCCGACGCGGGCAGGTCGGCTGCGGAATGGTTGTCGGAGGTTGATGAAGTCGAATTGGCCCAAGTCCTGCGTGATTTGGGAGAAGAGCGGTTTGCTCGCCGCATTGCCGCGGCCATCGTAGAGGCTAGGTCGAACGCACGCATAGAGCGCACGGCGCAACTCGCTGACATCGTCTCGACGGCAAATCCCAAGTGGGAGCCTAACAAGCACCCGGCAACCAGAAGTTTTCAAGCGATTCGCTTGCACATCAACGGAGAACTCGACGCATTGCGCGAGGTCTTGGAAGCGATCGTTTTGGCGCTGGCGCCGGGTGGCAGGATGGTGGTGATTAGCTTCCACTCTTTGGAAGACCGCATTGTTAAGCGCTTTATTAGGCAGGCTGCACGCGGTGAGCAACTACCGCCTGGCGTCCCCATTCAGTACGAATCGCAAGGGGGATCTTTGCGTCAGGTGGGTAAGGCAACGATGCCATCAGAGACGGAAGTCTCTGGTAACCCCCGGGCCCGGTCAGCAGTCATGCGGGTCGCGGAGCGTTTGCCATGAGTGAGTTGCCGCTCTCGCCTGCATCTATCATTGCGCTCCTAGGCGCCGGGCTTTTGGCCTCGGCGCTCGCCGTGGTAGCCAGCACTCATCATGTGCGAGAAGGTTACGCGCGACTGCAGCACCTTGAGTTGCAGCGCTGGGAATTACAGGAACATTACACGCGCTTGCTTCTCGAGGTGAATATCTGGGCGGCACCTCATCGCATCAATCAGATAGCGTCCGAGACATTGTCGATGCAGGCGCCTGATCTCAGTCTGTCGCAGGTCATCTCAGAGTGACGCGCGTAAAGCAGACATACCGGTTGTCTCGTTGGCGCTTTTTGGTGATCTGTGTGGTCCTGACCGCACTGGCGGCTGCATTGATGGGTCGACTGATTCTTCTTCAGGTCACTGATGGGGGGCAGGGCGCTGTCTTCCTGCGAGAGCAGGGCGCTCTGCGAACAGTCCGCACGGCGGAGATACCGGTTTATCGCGGCTTGATCGAGGATCGCAACGGTACCCCGCTGGCGGTCAGCTCTCCAGTGGTCTCATTGTGGGCGAATCCGCAACAGCTAAAGGACAGCCCGCGCCTTGATGATCTTGCGACACGGCTCTCCCTCGATGCGCCAGCGTTGCGTGACAAGTTGAGATTTTATGGCGACAAGCAGTTTATGTATCTCGCGCGGCATCAAACACCAGAATTTGCCCGGCAAGTGTTGCGAGAGAACTTTCCGGGTGTGCGCGGAGAGCGCGAGTACCGGCGTTACTACCCTGCAGGGGAAGTCACAGCGCAGTTGTTAGGACTGACCAATGTCGACGGCCAAGGCATCGCCGGCGTCGAGTTGGCATTTGAGGACTGGCTGCAGGGGGTCCCGGGTAAAAAACGATTCATCAAAGATCTGCACGGCGATGCTGTGCGGGATTTTGGGGTGACGGAGGAGCCTCGTCCGGGCAAGGCGCTTGCCCTGAGCCTCGATTTGCGGCTGCAATATGCACAGCACCGCGAACTGCAGCGCGCGAGGAGGGAAACAGGCGCGGCCGCGGGTTCAGCGATTACCCTCGATGCGTGGACAGGGGAGGTGCTCGCCGTGAGCAACTATCCTGTGTTCAATCCCAATAGCCGAGAGGCGCTGGATTTCAGTGGCGCGCGTAATCGTGCGTTGACGGACGCCTACGAACCCGGCTCCACCATTAAAACTTTGACGCTGGTAGCGGCCCTTGAGAGCGGCCAGTTTCATATTGACAGTATTGTCGATACGGCGCCCGGACGTATCCGGGTGGGCTCCAAGATGCTCCACGATCCCCGAGATTACGGCGAGATATCGGTCTCAACGGTTATCGAAAAATCCAGTCAGGTGGGCGTTACCAAAATCGCGCAGGCGGTGGGCCACGAAGCCATCTTGGATGTCCTGTATCGCTTCGGCTTGGGTGAGTCGACTGGCACCGGATTTCCCGGTGAGCGCGCCGGCCAGCTACCGGATTTGGCTCGCTGGAGCGACATCGAAAAAGTCACGCTTGCCTTCGGTTATGGTCTGACCGCGACGCCGATTCAGTTGGCACGCGCCTATGCCATTTTGGCAAACGGTGGCATGCGACGACCGCTGACGCTTCTGCGTCAGGATCCTGACGCCCTGCCCGCGGGCCAGCAGGTGATTGACCCAGAGATCGCTAGAGATGTGCTCAAAGTACTGGATCGCGTCACGGGACCGGGTGGCACTGCAACCTTGGCTCGGGTGCCAGGATTTTCCGTGGGCGGTAAAACAGGGACAGTGCACAAGGTCGGTTCAGGGGGCTACCTTGATGATCAGTATGTCGCGCTATTTGTCGGTGTTGCGCCCATAAGCGCGCCGCGGTACGTCACGGCTATCCTCATTGACCAGCCCCGCGGCGATCACTACGGCGGTGGATTGGCCGCGGCGCCGGTCTATTCGCGCATCACCGAGGAGGTGCTGCGCATCCGCAATGCCCAGCCTGACCAATCAGAGATGGGCGCGTTGCTTGCCGCCTCTGGAGGTGGGCAGTGAGTATGGATCTGCGCACGCTCATCAATGAGCCCGCTGCGCCCGATGTGCTGGTGCACAACCTAACCCTCGACTCGCGGAAGCTGGAGCCAGGCGACGTGTTTGTTGCGCTACCCGGCGCAGAGCAAGATGGCCGGGATTTTATCGAGCCGGCGTTGGCGGCTGGCGCTGCGGCCGTGCTGGCGGAACCCGGTCAACAAATCAGTCAAGACGATGCAAGGGTTGTCTCGATCTCCGGTCTCAGAGGTCAACTTGGCGCACTGGCGAATCGTCTCTACGGCTCGCCCTCTGGTGATCTCAAAGTGGTCGCGGCGACGGGCACCAACGGCAAGACATCGGTTGTTGATTTGACTGCTCAGATGTTGCGGCGCACAGGGCGAAAGACCGGGACTATCGGCACGCTGGGCATGCGGCTCGATCAACATCCCACCGAGACGCGTAACACCACGCCTGACTGTCTCGCGCTTCATCGTCAGCTGCGTCAGTGGCGTGACGACGGGGTCGAGTGCGTGACGCTTGAGGCGTCCAGTCACGCTCTCGATCAGGGACGATTGGATGGCTTGGAGGTTGATGTCGGTGTCTTCACCAACCTGTCGCGAGACCACCTGGATTATCACGATTCCATGGAAGCCTACTGCGAGGCAAAGCTTAAATTATTCCGGGAGTTTGAGCCTGCCAGCCGCATCTACAACGCAGACGATGAAGCGATTGTCGCCCATTCTGATGTCTGGCAGTCAGGTAGCTTTGGTTTGTCGACTGAAAGACCCAACGCGGAAATCAGAATAGAAGTGGAGCAATCGCTGCCACTGGTTCTTAAGCTTCAAACGCCCTGGGGTAAAGGTCGTTTGCACACGGCGCTAAGCGGTCGTTTCAATGCCTTCAATGTCGGGGCATCCTTGACCGCGACGTTATTGCTGGGCGTCGAGTTTTCAGAGGCGCTGGCCGCGGCGGAGTCTATAGAGCCGGTTGTGGGACGGCTGCAAGCCGTGAGTGATGAGGCCGATATCCGGGTGATCGTGGATTATGCCCACACGCCGGACGCGCTGGAGCGGGCCATTCGCGCCTTAAAAGAGACCGATAACGCTGGCGCACTCTGGGTGTTGTTCGGTTGTGGTGGTGATCGCGATCCCGGCAAGCGCGCGGAGATGGGCGCTATCGCTTGCCGGTTTGCGGATCGTGTGATCGTGACCAGTGACAATCCGCGTTCTGAACCTCCCGATGCGATCATCAACGATATTTTGCTGGGCTGTGATGACTCACCGATTGTAGAGGCTGATCGGGCTGCCGCGATTGCGCTGGCGATTGCCGAGGCCAAGGTGGGTGACACCGTGCTGATTGCGGGCAAAGGGCATGAGACCTATCAAGAAATTGATGGTGTGCGCTTGCCGTTTAATGATGCCGAGCGCGCCGCACAGCACCTGCAGCAGAGGCACGCAGCCTGATGTCTGCTATTGCACTTCAAGCCTTGGCCGACGAAACCGGCGGACAGCTGGTGGGTAAATCCGTGGCTCTCCAGAATCTGGCAATAGACAGTCGCGAAGTGAAGGCCGGCGACCTCTTCGCCGCCCTACCGGGTCAGCGGGTCGATGGGCATGACTTTGCTCCCCAGGCGTTGGCAGCCGGGGCATCAGCGCTACTCACTGAACGGAAGTTAGAGGGTCTGTCACCACAGTTAGTAGTCTCCGACGTCTTGCAGGCCTCCGGGCGCTTTGGCTGTCTCAAGCGGCAGGCATTTAAGGGCGACGTGATCGCCATTACAGGCAGCGCGGGCAAAACCACGACTAAAAATCTTGTCGCGGCAGCGCTGGCAACAGCGGGTGAGGTTCATGCCACTGATGGCAATCAGAATAATGAGTTGGGCGTACCCATCACCCTTTCGGGGTTGACGAACAACCATCTGTTTGGGGTCATCGAGATGGGTGCAGGGCAGCCCGGAGACATTGCCTACCTGTGCCAGCTTGCACGACCCAGCGTCGCGGTGTGTCTGAATGCGTCGGCTGCTCACCTTGCTCACTATGACAGCGTTGATGAGATTGCCGCCACCAAGGGTGAGATCTTCGAAGGACTGGCGGGCAATGGCCTCGCTGTCATCAATGCTGATCAGAAGTGGCTGCCACAGTGGCGTGAGCAGGCAGGCACTGCCAGGCAGGTGACCTTTGGTCTGGCTGAGGACGCGGACTACCGGGCCACGGATATTGAGTATCGGGGAATCGAGGGAAGCCACTTTCAGCTGCTGACCCCTGCGGGCTCTGAGGCGGTCAGCTTGCAGCTCGCGGGTGAGCAGCACGTCATGAATGCGTTGGCGGCGCTTGCCATCGCGATAGAAATAGGCGTTGCACCGAGTGATGCGGCGCGAGCCGTGCGAGCCATCGGCGCAGGCGTCGGCCGCGGCGCGGTAACCAATCTGCCTGGCGGCGGCAGGGTGGTCGATGACAGCTATAACGCCAATCCCGCGGCAGTGAGTTCGGCACTAGAGGTGTTGGCGAGGCAGCCGGGTTACCGCGTGTTCGTTTTGGGTCCGATGCTCGAGCTGGGGCAGAGCAGTCAGTCGCTTCACCAGGAAGTCGGGCGTTATGCCAAGCAACTGGGAATTGACCAGTTGATCACTGTTAGCAGTGAAGCGTTGGCCGCTGCAGAGGCCTTTGGGGATGGTGCACTGAGCTTTTCCGATCAGACGGCTTTACAGAACAATTTCCCCGCTTTGCCTGATGAACACACTATTTGGGTGAAAGGGTCGCGCGGAGCGGGTTTAGAACAAACCGTGGCGTGGCTGCTCGCATCTGGGGGGGCTGCAACATGCTGATGTGGTTGAGCGAACAACTGGCTGCAATCGATTCGGGATTTGCTGTATTTCAATACCTGACGCTGAGGGGCATTCTCGCAGCCTGCACAGCGCTGGCCATTTCTATGGTGGTCGGCCCCTATGTGATTGAGCGACTGAATCAGCTGCAGATCGGTCAAACAATCCGAGAGGAGGGGCCTCAATCTCACCTGCAAAAAGCCGGTACGCCCACCATGGGCGGCGCATTAATTCTTGTCACCGTATTGGGATCTACCTTGTTGTGGGCAGATCTGGGCAGCCGCTATGTGTGGGTGGCGCTGACCACTACTGTGGCCTTCGGCGCAATTGGCTGGATTGACGATTATCGGAAGGTAGTCCGCAAAGACACGCGAGGACTGCCCGCTCGGTGGAAGTATCTTTGGCAGTCGCTGTTTGCCTTCGGCATTACCCTGTATCTGTTTGATACCGCGCTCCTGCCTGAAGAAACGACGCTCTATGTGCCTTTCTTCAAAGATGTGGCCTTCGCAATGGGCTGGCTGTTTGTGCCGTTTAGTTATTTTGTGGTGGTTGGCTCGAGTAACGCGGTGAATCTGACAGACGGCCTGGACGGTCTCGCCATTATGCCCACGGTGATGGTGGCAACGGGTCTCGGCGTGATCGCCTATCTCGCCGGTCATATTGAATTTGCCGAGTATCTCAACATCGCCTACCTGCCCGGGACCGGCGAGCTCATGGTGTTCTGCGGCGCGATTGCCGGAGCCGGCCTCGGGTTTCTGTGGTTCAACACTTACCCCGCCATGATTTTTATGGGCGATGTTGGCGCGCTGGCGCTGGGTGCTGCGCTGGGCATTGTCGCGGTCATGACCCGCCACGAGATCGTACTTTTCATCATGGGCGGGATCTTCGTACTGGAAACCGTCTCGGTGATCATTCAGGTCGGCTCATTTAAGTTGACGGGCAGGCGGGTCTTCCGCATGGCGCCCATTCATCATCATTTTGAACTCAAAGGGTGGCCCGAGCCTCGGGTGATTGTCCGTTTCTGGATTATCACGGTGATGCTCGTGCTGTTTGGTCTCGCCACGTTGAAGCTGCGGTGACGGACGAATGATGACGAGCGCAACAATCGCTAGCTCCAATAGACGCCTCATCTTCGGTTTGGGTACCACGGGGCAGTCAGTGGCTCGCTGGTGGCGCCAGCAAGGCGTTGCCTTCGCTGCCTTCGATACCCGTGCAGAGTTTGCCGATAACTCCGCCGCAGTGGCCGATATTGATAGGGACATCGCCGCTTTCGGCGACGTAGAGGCGTCCTTTGTCGATGGTTGCGCTGAAATGATCGTGAGTCCCGGTGTGGCGCTTGATCATCCTCTGGTCGAGAGAGCGCGCGGACAAGGTTGCCGGGTGCGAGGCGATATCGATCTGTTTCTCGAGGCGGCTCGGGCGCCAGTAGTAGGCATCACTGGCTCTAACGGTAAATCGACGGTCACATCGATACTCGGGGCAATGATTGCCGCTTGTGGTGTCAAAGTGGCCGTGGGGGGCAATCTGGGTCGCCCGGCTTTGGATCTGCTAGCGGACGAGCCCGAATTATATGTGCTGGAGCTGTCTAGCTTTCAGTTGGAGCGATCTGAAGCGCTGGGTTTGGATCTGGCAACGGTCCTCAACATCAGCGCTGATCACCTCGACCGCTACGCGTCGCTGATGGACTATCACCGCGCCAAACACGCCATTCACAAGCAAGTGCGGCACGTTGTGGCGAATCGCGATGACCCGCTCACTATCCCGCTGGTGCCAGAAGAGACGCCGGTCACCTGGTGGCGATCAAGAGAGCCTGATCTCAATGAGTTCGGTCTCCGAGAGAGTGACGGCGGGACCTGGCTGTGCCGAGGCTTAGAGAAGCTGGTGTGTACCGATGAGCTCCAGCTGGCGGGCAGGCACAACCACCTTAATGTGCTCGCGGCGCTGGCGCTGGGTAGCGCACTGAAGATGCCGATAGAGGGATTGATTGAGGGAGCAAAGCAGTACGGCGGTTTGCCCCATCGCTGCCAGTTGATCAGCCAAATCAATGGAGTGCGCTTCATCGATGACAGCAAAGGCACCAATATCGGTGCGACGGTGGCGGCTCTTGAGGGCTTGAACTGTGCAGGACAAATCTGGCTGATCATCGGCGGACAGGGGAAAGGGCAGGATTTTTCGCTGCTGAAGCCCGTTCTTGCTCAGATCAATGTGCGGTTATTGGTCATCGGTGAGGCAACGGAGGACATTCGCGCTCATTTAGGCCGCGATACGCCGATTGACGTCATGTCCAGCCTTGAGGACGCCGTCAATCTGAGTGCAGCGTCTGCTCAGCCGGGGGATATCGTGTTGTTGTCGCCCGCTTGTGCAAGTTTCGACATGTTCACCAGCTACATGGAGCGTGGCGAGCGGTTTCAGGCAGCCGTAGCGGCACTGGGGGTGGCGGCATGAATCGTAGCGCCGCCCTCGCAAGCTACCGGGGGGACCCCATGTTGCTGATGCTCGGCGCCGCGCTGTTGAGTATCGGTCTGATCGCCATCGCCTCGGCATCGATTGAGTACAGCGATTTTCATTTTAACAACCCCTGGCATCACACCGAGCGACATGCCCTGTATTTGCTTGCCGGCCTTACGGCGGGAGGATTGGCGTACATGCTGCCGGCTGAGACGCTACAGCGGCTGTCCCCGTGGATGCTGTTCTTCGCATTTGCCTTGTTGATCTTGGTATTGATGCCCGGCATTGGCCGCGAGGTAAACGGTGCGCAACGCTGGCTCCCTTTGGGTCTGATCACGGTACAGCCCTCAGAGATTGCCAAACTGGCGCTGCTGCTCTACGCGGCTGGATACCTTGTCAGGCAGGAAGAGGCGGTGCGGCACCATTGGGGCGGACTCGCCCGATTGATTGGAATCCTCGCTGTTGTGGCACTGCTGCTCCTGTTGGAGCCGGATTTTGGTGCCACTGTTATCGTCATTGGCATGGTCGTGGGCATGATGTTTTTGGCCGGTGCCAGGCTGTTGTACGTGCTCGCTATGTTGATAGCTGTTGCTGTCGTATTCGCCGGTTTGATTCTCAGCGCACCCTACCGTTTGCAACGTCTGACCGCTTATCAGGACCCGTGGGCAGATCCTTTCGGCTCAGGCTTTCAATTAATCCAGTCACTGATCGCGTTTGGTCAGGGCGAGTGGTTGGGCGTCGGCTTGGGCAACAGCGTGCAGAAGTTGTTCTACCTGCCCGAGGCCCACACGGACTTTGTTTTCTCCATTTGGGCAGAGGAGACCGGTTTGATCGGCGCGACCACATTGATCGTGCTGTTTGCATTGCTGATCGCCCGGGTGTTGCAGACTGGTTGGGCTGCCGCGACCGGCGGTAAACACTTCGAAGCCTATGTCTGTTTCGGCACCGCGCTCATGTTCGCGGGACAGGTTTTCGTCAACATGGGTGCTAGCTCAGGCCTGCTTCCCACCAAAGGGTTAACGCTGCCCTTTGTCAGCTACGGTGGTTCAAGCCTGATCGTCAGTTGCGTGCTACTGGGTATCGTATTGCGCGTTGCGCAGCAGTTGCGGGATAAATCTGAAGGTCCTGACACCCCCCAACCAGGGAGGGCGTCTGTATGAGCGCCTTACCCTCAATGTCAGGGCGTGCTCTCATTGCTGCGGGGGGGACAGGTGGGCACGTCTATCCAGCACTGGCCGTGGCTGGACTCTTGACCGAGCAGGGCTGGTCGGTGGACTGGGTCGGCACAGAGCGCGGTATTGAGCAACGCTTGGTCCCTGCCGCCGGATTGCCCCTGCATTACCTCAGCGTCTCCGGATTACGCGGCAAGAATTGGTTGGCGCGAGTGCAGGGCGTGCTGCGCCTGACCGCGGCGCTTTGGCAGTCGCTCTCACTCATGTGGCGTGTAAAACCTGACGTGGTGCTCGGCATGGGTGGCTATGCCGCCGGACCTGCGGGACTCGCCGCGTGGCTAACACGACGACCACTGGTGATCCACGAACAGAATTCGGTGGCCGGTACGACCAATCGTTGGCTGGCGCCGCTCGCGCGCCGGGTGCTGTGTGGGTTGCCAGGCGGATTTGCCGCGGACCGGAACGCAGAAGTGGTCGGCAATCCAGTCCGCCAGGCGCTGACACCGGTTAATCGAGGCGAGCTCAGCCAGTTGTCGGCGTTTTCCACAGAGCGCCCACTCAGAGTGTTGTTGTTGGGAGGCAGCCTCGGCGCCGCACCGTTGAACGCATTACTGCCTGCCGTGACAAACCTGTTGATGAGCCAGGGGCTGGGTCAGTCTCTCTCACTATGGCAGCAATGTGGGGAGCGCAATCGCGTCGAGGCCGATGCGGCATGGAAAGGTAGCCCATTCGCCGACAGACGCTGCGACGACTTTATTGATGATATGTCGGCGGCTTACGCCTGGGCGGATGTCGTCATTGCGCGAGCCGGCGCGTTGACGGTGTCGGAACTCTCAGCAACTGGCACTGCTTCAATATTGATCCCGCTGCCGCATGCGATTGACGATCATCAGACCCAGAACGCGCGGGTTTTGGCGAATGTGGGTGCGGCGGTGCTGCTACCTCAGTCAGAAGCTACACCCGAGCGCCTTGCCGGCTTGCTAACCGATTGGATTGCCTCGCCGTCGTCGTTGGCCCAATTGTCGAATGCGACAAGCGAGCTTGCTGCGCCCAACGCCACTCATCGCGTTGTTGAGGTGCTCAGGGGGGTGGCGCATGCAAATGGTTGAGCGGCGACCCGTCATGGCGGGCATGGGCCGTATTCGTCACATCTTTATGGTGGGGATTGGCGGCGCCGGAATGAGTGGTATTGCCGAGGTACTCGCCGGGCTGGGCTACACGGTGACAGGCTCCGACCGTGCGGAGAGCTCAGTAGTAACAAGACTGCGTTCTCTGGGCATTACCGTGCATATCGGTCACGAGGCTGAGCACATAGCAGACGCTGACGTACTCGTGGTGTCTGCCGCGATACCCGAAGACAACCCCGAGCAAGAGGCGGCGCGGCAGCAGCGCATTCCCGTTGTGCCGCGCGCGGAGATGCTGGCAGAACTCATGCGTTACCGGTTCGGCATCGCCGTCGCAGGAACCCACGGCAAGACCACTACCACCAGCCTTATCGCGGCCATCCTAGGTGAGGCGGGCGAGGATCCGACTTTCGTGATCGGTGGTTTGCTCAATCAAGCGGGCGCCAATGCAGCGCTGGGAGAGGGTCAGTATCTGGTGGTTGAAGCGGACGAGAGCGATGCGTCTTTTCTGCATCTGCAACCCATGATGGCGCTGGTCACCAATATTGAAGCTGACCATATGGAGCATTACGAGGGGGACCTCGCCCGCTATAGTCAGGCTTTCAATGGCTTCCTGCACAACCTGCCCTTCTATGGGCCAGCTGTCATGTGTCTAGATGACAAAGGAGTGCGAGGCCTGATCCCGGAAGTGTCCCGACAGGTGGTGACCTATGGCCGCCACGCTGAAGCGGATTACCGACTGGATAACTATCGCAGCGAAGGACTGTGCAGTCATTTTGAACTGATCCGCCCAAACGAAGCCCCGCCATTGGCACTGACCGTCAGAATGCCAGGGCTCCACAACGCCCAGAATGCGGCGGGTGCCGCCGCCCTCTGTGCAGAACTCGGTATTTCAGACTACGCCATTGTCAAAGGATTGGCTGAATTTGGGGGCGTCGGCAGACGCTTCTCGGATTTGGGAAATGTGCGCTGGTCTGCGGGTAGCGCGAGGCTGATAGACGATTACGGGCATCACCCCACTGAGGTCGCTGTCACCTTGCAAGCCGCCCGCGACGCGTTTCACGACCAGCGAGTGGTGATGGTGTATCAACCCCATCGTTTCACGCGCACGCGAGATCATTTTGATGAGTTTGTATCGGTGCTGGGTGAGGCGCAGGTTTTGATCTTGCTCGATGTTTACCCCGCCGGCGAGTCGACCATTGAGGGCGCCGACGCGCAGTCACTGGCCAGAGCGATTCGTGCCAGAGGCGTGCTGGAGCCAGTGGTGGTCTCCGATCAGCGACAGCTGCCAGCCGTTTTGGCTGGGCTGTTGTGTGACGGGGACATCTTGTTGATGCAGGGGGCCGGTGATATCGGTCGACTTTCTGCTGCATTGGCCGACAGTGATTCGCTGGAGGTGTTGCGATGACGGTCAATCCGTTCAGCGGAAAGACATTGGCAGTCATGCTGGGTGGTACCGCCGCCGAGCGCAGTATCTCACTTGAGAGTGGCGAGAACGTCGCGTGCGCGCTGGAGCAGGCTGGTGCGCAGGTGCTGCGAGTGGATACGGCGGAGGAGGGCTGGCCGGAGCGACTCAAGGAAGCATCGTTTGCCTTTAATTTGTTGCACGGCCCGGGTGGTGAAGATGGCACGGTGCAGGGGTTGTTCGAGCTCATGAAGCTACCCTATAGCGGGTGCGACCTCATGGCGTCTGCGCTGACCATGGACAAGGTCCGTACCAAGTGGCTTTGGCAGGGTCTCGGTCTGCCAACACCGGCCTTTCAGCAATTGACGCCAGAGACAAATTGGCAGGCAGTGATTGAGGCATTGGGCACGGTTTTTGTGAAACCGGCGCTAGAGGGTTCATCCCTTGGTATGAGCAAGGCTGGAAATGCTGCAGAGCTTGAAGCCGCCTACCGTCACGCCAGCACCTTCGGTAGCGAAGTGATCGCCGAGCAATTCGTTTCCGGGCCGGAATACACCGTCGCGATACTCGGCGACAGGGCGTTGCCCAGCATCCGCATTGACGTGCCCGGGGATTTTTACGATTTCGACGCCAAATATCACTCCGAAGAAACGCGATTTACCTGTCCGTCGGACTTAACCACCGAGGAGGAGGCCGCGCTGTCTGAACTGGCGCTAGCAGCTTTTGCAGCGGTCGGTGGTGACGTGTGGGGCCGGGTCGATGTCATGCGCGAGGCCGGAGGGGCCTGGCAACTGCTGGAGGTCAATACCGTTCCCGGAATGACCTCCCACAGCCTCGTTCCCCTCGCCGCCAAGGTGGCAGGGCTGAGCCTGCTTGATTTGCTCACTGAAATTTATGAACACAGCCTGGAGGTGCGCCATGCCAACCAATGACGCCAGGTTACCGCGGCGCGCTACACGAAAAGCGACAGCAGATCAGGTGACTATCGCACCCCTCTCGCGACTGAGGCGCTGGGTGAATCGCGGCCTGCTGGTGATGGGTGTTGCCCTGGTGAGCGCCGGTCTTTACCAAGGGGGCTCGCACCTCAGTGCTCAGCAGGTAGAGCGACTAACGGTCATGGGTGACGTGCAACATATCGACGTCGAGGCGATCCAGTCGAGGTTGGCACCTCGCATTGCGGCGGGCTTTCTGGCGACCGACCTCACCGATCTCCGATATGAACTCGAATCACTCCCCTGGGTTTATCGGGTCAACACCCGAAGACGCTGGCCTGCTGAAATTGAAGTGACCCTAACGGAGCAGAGGCCGCTCGCCCGATGGGGAGAAGGTGGATATCTCAATCATGAAGGCGAGTATTTTGCGGCGACTCCAGACCCGCTCTACACAGACCTTCCTCTGCTCAGCGGTCCTGATGGTGCCGAGGTGTCCCTGATGCGGCGGTATCAAACTCTGGCAGGGCTGCTTGAGCCCACAGGGTTGCAGATCAGCGAGCTATCACTCGACCCACTGGGGCAAGTGGCGGTCCAGTTTGACAGCGGTCTGTCGCTTTTACTGGGAGCACAAGACATTTCCCATCGGGTGACGCGCTTCAAGCGGCTCTGGGAAGAGGAGCTGCCTGCGCAGGCAGTGGCAAAAGTGGATCTGCGTTACGAGTACGGCGCTGCCGTGACATTCAGCGATGCCGAGCTGGCGATGCAAGGCGAGCAGAACAGGGGGGAAGGGTAATGGCCCATCAAGAGAGTAAGCAGATGATTGTCGGACTGGATATCGGCACCTCCAAGGTCGTTGCCGTTGTTGGCGAAATCGATCCGGATGGGGGTCTGGAGGTCGTGGGTATCGGCTCTCACCCGTCACGAGGTATGAAGAAGGGTGTCGTGGTCAACATCGAATCTACGGTTAATGCGATACAGCGCGCGGTAGAGGAAGCCGAACTCATGGCGGGCTGTCAGATTCACTCTGTATACGTGGGCATTGCCGGAAGCCACATCCGCTCGGTGAATTCTCACGGCATTGTTGCGATTCGCGATCAAGAAGTATTTGACCAAGACATTGACCGGGTCATTGATGCCGCACAAGCCGTCGCTATCCCGGCCGATCAGAAAGTCTTGCACGTTCTCCCACAGGAGTACGTGATCGACAACCAGTCTGGCATTAGAGAGCCGCTGGGCATGTCTGGGGTGCGCCTTGAGGCCAAAGTGCACCTCGTTACCTGCGCCGTGAACGCGGCGCAAAATATCGAAAAGTGTATTGAGCGATGCGGGCTGTCTGTCGACGGCATCATTTTGGAGCAGCTCGCGTCTAGCTACTCGGTGATTACGGAGGACGAGCGGGATCTGGGCGTTTGCCTGGTTGATATTGGCGGCGGCACCTCCGATATCGCGATCTTCACAGACGGTTCCATCCGTCATACCGGGGTCATTCCAATTGCCGGCGATCAGGTGACCAACGACATTGCCATGGCGCTGCGCACACCGACGCAGCACGCAGAAGAGATCAAAATCCGTTACGCCTGTGCGTTGACACAGCTGGCAGGTCCTGACGAGACGATCAAGGTGCCCAGCGTTGGCGATCGACCGCCAAGAGACCTGTCTCGACAATCCCTCGCGGAAGTGGTGGAGCCGCGCTATGACGAACTGTTCACACTGATCCAATCGGAGCTGAGACGCTCCGGTTACGAAGAATTGATACCCGCCGGTGTCGTCCTCACCGGTGGCACCTCCAAGATGGAGGGAGCGGTGGACCTTGCTGAAGAGATCTTCCACATGCCGGTCAGGGTGGGGGCACCGCAATACGCCCGGGGCCTGCACGACATTATTCGTAACCCAATTTATGCCACGGCCGTGGGCTTGCTCATTTATGGCGCACAAGAGACCCGGGATGGTGCTCGGGTGCGGCGGGAAGCGGAGTCAGAAAGCATCAGTTTTGCGGGTCGTGTGAAAGGGTGGTTTGCGCGGCATTTTTAATTTTCAGGACAACGATTTTGGCAGAGCTCTGCGGTTGAGAGCTTTTTTAAAAAAGGGGAGAAAGTGATGTTTGAACTAGTAGACAGTGCACCACAAAGTGCCGTGATCAAAGTGATCGGTGTGGGCGGCGGCGGCGGTAACGCCGTTCGCCACATGATTGATCATCAGGTCGACGGTGTGGATTTTATTTGCGCCAATACTGATGCGCAGGCCCTCTCGGATATCAGTTCGAAAACGGTTCTGCAGTTGGGCTCAGGCATCACGAAAGGCCTGGGAGCCGGTGCGAACCCCGAAGTGGGTCGCGCGGCGGCGCTCGAAGATCGTGATCGTATCGCCGACGCCTTGCATGGAGCGGATATGGTTTTCGTGACGGCGGGCATGGGCGGCGGTACGGGCACGGGAGCTGCGCCCATCGTCGCAGAGGTGGCAAGGGAACTCGGTATTCTGACTGTCGCGGTGGTCACCCGACCGTTCAGTTTCGAGGGCAAAAAGCGCCTCAATGTAGCGGAGGAGGGGCTTACGGAGATCGCGCAGCACTGCGATTCTCTGATCACGATTCCCAACGAGAAGCTGCTGGAGGTGCTGGGCTCCAACACCACATTGCTCGATGCCTTTAAAGAAGCCAACGACGTCTTGTTGGGTGCAGTGCAGGGCATCGCCGATCTGATCATTCGGCCGGGCCTGGTCAATGTTGACTTTGCCGACGTTCGTACCGTGATGTCAGAAATGGGATCCGCGATGATGGGTACGGGTAGTGCGAGCGGTGAAAACCGCGCCAGGGAAGCCGCCGAGCGCGCGATTAACAGTCCGCTGCTGGATGACATTGATCTTAGCGGTGCGCGCGGCATCTTGGTGAACATTACTGCCGGTCTGGATCTCTCTCTCGGTGAGTTCTCCGAGGTGGGCGCGACGATAGAGGATATCGCCTCTGAAGACGCCACTGTGGTTATCGGTACGGTGATCGACCCGGAGATGACTGACAGTCTTAAGGTGACAGTGGTGGCCACAGGACTTCGCAATGCCGATGCGCGTCCGAACCTGACGACCGTGGAGCCTACGGTGGCGGCGCGCCCCGCGACCTCTGGTGCTGACTATCAGGATTACGACTTACCCCCTGGAAAGCGCCGTCAGGCCGCGGCTACAGTGGATGGGCAAGCGGCCATCAAAATAGACGAGGATCTTGATGAGCAGCTATTCGATGTTCCGGCCTTTTTGCGTCGTCAGGCCGACTGATAGGCTGTCCCATTGAGACGGTGCAAAGCGCCGATTGGCGCGAGGTGCAAAGCGCCGATTGGTGCGAGGTGCAAAGCGCTGATTGGCGCAAGGTGTAAAGCGCCGATTGACGCGAGGTGTAAAGCGCCGATTGGCGTAAATAGTCGGATCGGGAGTGCTGGATTGCGCTAGCCGGGCCTAGTAATGTCCCAACTGATCAGAGGGGATAACTATGCTGCGGCAACGCACCCTGCGGGAGTCGATCAAATCGACCGGCGTGGGGCTTCACTCCGGTAACAAGGTGGGCATGATGCTCTGTCCGGCGCCAGCGGACACCGGCATCGTGTTTCGTCGCACCGACCTGAGTCCGGTCCGGGACATCCCCGCCCGGGCGGACTGGGTCGATGAGACAGATCTCTCCACTAGCTTGGGATCAGGCGAGGCCAGAGTCACCACCGTAGAGCATCTGCTGTCGGCGCTCTGCGGCTTGGGTATTGATAACGCCTACATCGATATGGACTCTGCGGAAGTGCCGATCATGGATGGGTCTGCAGGGCCTTTTGTTTACCTGTTGCAATCAGCCGGCATCGAAGAACAGCAACAAGCCAAGCGCCTTATTAAGGTCACGGAGGCCATCTCCGTCAGCGACGGCGATAAAACCGCAACGCTCAAACCTTATGATGGCTTCAGAGTGACCTTTGCCATCGATTTTGATCATCCCGTGTTCCGGGAGCAGTCTGGCAGTGCCACGCTGGACATCAGTAGCGAGGCGTTTGTGCGTGAAATTAGTCGAGCGAGAACCTTTGGTTTTGTTCATGAGTTTGAGTACATGCGATCGCGCGGGTTGGCCCGGGGCGGTAGCGTGGATAATGCGATCGTTATTGATGACTATCGCATCCTCAATGATGGCGGCTTGCGCTACGACGACGAGTTTGTGAAGCACAAGATGCTGGATGCCATAGGTGATCTGTATCTTGCCGGGCATCAACTCCTCGCTGAATACGAGGGCATCAAGTCGGGGCATGCGCTCAACAATCGCTTAGTGCGAGCCCTATTTGATAATCCGCATAGCTGGGAATGGGTGACCTTTGAAGACGAGGCCGATGCGCCTCTGGACTGGGCCCTCCCGCAGGATCTGCAACTGGCCTGAGCCGCAAGCCGTAGTGAGCTGTGGTGCCCCGTCTCGCTGCGATTAGACCTGTTTGTGCGTTGCCCTAAAAGATGTGTAAAAGGTCTTTTCGGTGCCGGACTTTGGTTCCCCTGATCCCTCGAAAATGGCATCATTCGCCCCCTGACCAAAGCGATCATCCAACTTGAAATTAATTCTCCTCAACCGACACGCTGCGTCCCGGACTCTTGAGCTGGGGAAATGGTCGTTGGCGTTACTTTCGGCCTGTGTTATCGGTGCGCCGTTAGGCTTGGTGGGGGTCAGCTATCAACTCGGATTTGGCGAGGGCGTGGCGTCTGAGCAAGCGGCTCGTGTGTCTGCGCAGGAACAGCAGGCGACTGATCGCGCTGAAGCGCTGGCCCAAATGGGTGTGGAGGCGCAATCCCGTCTCACGGCAATGACGCGGCGACTGGCGAGTCTGCAAGCACATGTGACGCGTTTGGATGCACTGGGCAGCCATTTGTCCGACTTGGCCGGTCTGGAGTCTGACGAATTTGATTTTTCCGGGCCGCCCGCATTGGGCGGGCCGGCTTTGCCGCTGAACGCAGCGTCGCCTAGCGTGGCAGAGTTGGACACCCAATACACGGCACTCGATGCCCTATTCGCGCGCCGCGAGGTGCAGTTTGATGTTTTGGCGGGGCTGCTCTCCGCAGAACAACTCAGAGCCGAGGCCACGCCTGAGGGGCGACCGATTCGCTCCGGCTGGCAGTCCTCGCCTTATGGTAGCCGCATCGATCCCATTACGGGTGAGCGTGCGTGGCACGACGGCGCCGATTTTGCTGGCCGAGAGGGCGCCGACATCCTCGCTGTTGCCAGTGGCGTGGTGAGTTGGAGCGGCTACAAGTCTGGTTACGGCACCATGGTCGAGGTCTCCCACGGGGATAGTCTTAGCACGCGCTATGCCCACAACCAGCAAAATTTGGTCGATGTGGGTGATTTGGTTCGAAGGGGTGATGTGATTGCACTGATGGGGAGTTCAGGCCGCTCAACGGGCCCCCACGTGCATTTTGAAGTCTTTAAGAACGGCCGCGCGGTCGACCCCGCCACCTACGTGCGTCGCACGCATCGCTGACAAGTGAATCCTGGCGCGTCCGCGCCTACCAATCCGGATTCCCTTGTGACCTAACAGTGAGCTTTCCATGCTATCTACCGTGAAAAAAATATTTGGCACCCGTAATGACCGGGAGCTGAAGCGAATGCGCAAAGTCGTCGCCCGCATCAATGCGCTTGAGGAACCGATGCAGGCTCTGGACGCCGCCGCCCTGCGCGCGAAAACTGATGAGTTTCGCTCGCGCCTTAGGGAAGGCGAGAAACTCGATCAGCTGCTCCCCGAGGCGTTTGCGGTGGTGCGCGAGGCTGGAGTGCGCGCACTGGGTATGCGGCACTTTGACGTGCAGCTGATCGGTGGCATGACGCTCCATGATGGCAAGATCGCGGAGATGCGTACTGGAGAAGGCAAGACCTTGGTTGCCACGCTGCCGGCTTATCTCAACGCGCTACCTGATCACAGTGTTCATCTGGTGACGGTAAATGATTATCTCGCCAGTCGCGATGCCGCCTGGATGGGGCCGCTTTATGAATTTCTGGGTCTGACCGTGGGTGTGGTGCGATCTGGGCAGAGTGCCGAAGAGAAGACAACGGCCTATGGCTGCGATGTGGTGTACGGCACCAACAACGAGTTTGGCTTTGACTATCTGCGCGACAACATGGCCTTCAGCATGGCCGACAAGAGCCAAGGCAAATTGGCGTTTGCCATCGTCGACGAGGTCGACTCCATCCTGATCGATGAGGCACGCACGCCACTCATTATCTCCGGTGCGGTAGAGGACAGCTCTGAGCTTTACAAGACCATCAATCGACTGATTCCCAAACTGACTCCTGAAGTGGAAGAGCAGGAGGGCGACTTCACGGTCGATGAGAAGCAGCGCAGCATTGAATTGACTGAGAGTGGTCACGAGAAAGTGGAGGGGATGCTGATCGAGGCCGGCCTCCTGCAAGACGACGACTCCCTTTACGCTGCGACCAACCTCGGGTTGTTGCACCACGTGCACTCGGGCTTGCGCGCCCATGTGCTGTTCCAGCGCGATGTGGAATACATTGTTCAGGAAGGTCAGGTGGTGCTGATTGATGAGCACACGGGTCGTACCATGGCGGGCCGCCGATTATCAGAAGGTTTGCATCAGGCTATTGAGGCCAAGGAAGGAGTCAAGATTCAGAGTGAGAGCCAGACACTCGCCTCAACCACCTTCCAGAACTTCTTCCGCATCTACGACAAGCTGGCGGGTATGACCGGGACGGCCGATACCGAGGCCTTCGAATTCCGCCAGATTTACGGTCTGGACTGTGTGGTGATCCCAACCAATGTGCCCATGCTTCGGGATGACCTCAACGATCTCGTGTATTTGACTCGCGAGGAAAAGTTTGAAGCCATCATCGAGGATGTGCGCTCCTGTATTGACAGTGGCGCACCGGTGTTGGTGGGTACAGCGTCTGTGGAAACGTCAGAAGAACTCTCTAAGGCGTTTCAACAGCAGAAGATTGATCACAAAGTGTTGAACGCCAAGTACCACGAGCAAGAGGCGGAGATCATCGCTCAGGCCGGACGCCCTGGCGTGGTGACCATTGCCACCAACATGGCGGGCCGTGGGACCGATATCGTGCTGGGCGGGAACCTGGAGGCAGAGTTGGCGTCTCAGGGCGACGCGCTGGATGATGCAACCCGCGAGCGGCTGACCGCTGATTGGCAAACGCGCCACGATGCGGTCATCGAAGCCGGTGGACTCCACATTCTCGGCACTGAACGCCACGAGTCACGTCGTATCGACAATCAGCTGCGCGGACGCTCCGGACGACAGGGGGACCCCGGGGTTTCGCGTTTCTATCTGTCTCTTGAAGACAGCCTGATGCGCATTTTCGCCTCCGAGCGGGTCAAGAGTTTCATGCAAGCCCTCGGCATGGAACGCGGTGAGGCCATCGAGCACCGCATGGTGACCAATGCCATCGAAAAAGCGCAGCGGAAAGTCGAAGGACGCAACTTTGATATCCGCAAGCAATTGCTCGAATACGACGACGTGGCCAATGATCAGCGCCAGATCATTTATCGCCAGCGAGACGAGTTGCTGTCGGATGACGAAATCGGCGAGACCATCACCGCGATCCGCGAGGATGTGGTGAATGATGCCGTTGACAGCTTCATCCCGCCGATGAGCGTGGAGGAGCAATGGGATATACCTGGATTGGAAAAACAGTTGGAAGCCGAGTTTGGGCTGAGTCTACCGGTGGCACAGTGGCTCGATGAAGACGACACGCTCCACGAAGAGAGCTTGCGACAACGCATTGTCGGCGCGGTGCAGTCGGCTTATGACGAGAAAGCTGAGGGCATTGGCCCTGGGATGCGCCAACTCGAGAAGCAGATCATGCTGCAGGTGCTGGATACGCTATGGAAAGAACACCTTCAAGTGATGGATCAACTCCGGCAGGGCATCCACTTGCGGGCCTATGCGAATAAGAACCCCAAGCAGGAATACAAACGCGAGTCTTTTGCGTTGTTCGAAAGCCTCTTGCAGCGGCTGAAGTACGAGGTGGTGCGGTTCCTGAGCAACGTGCAGGTGCAGCGGTCTGATGAGGCGGCGGCTATCGAGCAAAAGCGTCGGGAGGCCGCGGCAAAGCAGAAAATGGCCTTTGAGCATGCCGATGCCGGATCTGCTGTGCCCGAGGCGGCAGAGGCGCCGCCGCAACCGGCGACCCCACAACCCGTTACCCGGGCGCAACCCAAGGTGGGGCGTAACGACCCCTGCCCCTGTGGCAGTGGCAAAAAGTACAAGCAATGTCACGGCGCACTGAGCTGACCACTGGCGTGGCAATAACGCGGCAGCTGCTCTCTGTAGGCGCGGGCCGATGAGCGCTGCGGTGGCGGGGGTGCAGTTGGGCGTCGCGCAAGCGGGCATCAAAAAGGCAGACCACGATGATCTTGTAGTCATCGCCCTGGCCCCGGGCACTCGCACATCAGCGCTGTTTACCCAGAATACGTTTCGTGCGGCCCCGGTGCAGCTCGCAGAGGCGTATCTTGCAGCAGCCGAGGCACAGCCGCGCTACCTGCTGATCAATACCGGTAATGCCAACGCCGGCACCGGCGAAGCCGGTATCGCTGCAGCAGCCGATTGTTGCGAGGCGTTGGCACAGTTGACCGAGACCGACGCCACGCAGGTCTTGCCGTTCTCCACCGGTGTGATTGGCGAATTACTGTCGGCCGAGCAGATCTGTGCCGCCCTGCCTGCGGCGCTAAATGACCTGACTGATGAAGGTTGGGAGTGTGCCGCGGGTGCCATTTTGACCACTGACACCCGCGCCAAGTTGCGCAGCATTGAGGTGGAATTAGATGGTCAACGCTGCGCCATCACGGGTATCGCCAAGGGCGCAGGCATGATCTGTCCCAATATGGCGACCATGCTGGCCTTCGTGGCAACCGATGCTGGCATTGACGCTCCGCTCCTCAACGATTTGCTCTCGGCGGCGGTGCAGGCGAGCTTCAATCGCATTACAGTCGACGGGGATACCTCAACTAACGATGCAGTCACGCTCTCGGCCACAGGACAGAGTGATATCGAGATCACAGCTGGCTCTGAATACGCCGAGCACTTTGCGCAGGCGCTGACGACACTGATGATTGAGCTGGCGCAGGATATTGTGCGTGACGGTGAGGGCGCGAGTAAGTTTGTGGAGATTCGTGTCACGGGGGGCGAGTCTGAAGAAGCCTGCGATCAGGTGGCGCGCACCGTGGCCCATTCCCCTTTGGTCAAAACCGCGTTGTTTGCCTCGGATCCCAACTGGGGCCGCATTTTGGCGGCCATCGGTCGCGCCGGCCTTGACGATCTGGACACCGACGCGGTGTCTATCCACCTTAACGGTGTGCTGATTGTCGAGCACGGCGCGCGCGCCGGGTCCTATACCGAGGAAAAAGGTCAGGAGGCGATGGCGTCAGGAGATCTCCTGATTGATATTGCACTCAATCGGGGCGATGCCGCGGCGGTGATCTGGACCACCGACCTCTCCTACGACTACGTCCGCATCAACGCTGAATACCGTACCTAATATGGCACTGGTCACCGTCGCGGTCGGCATCCTGATCGATGACGCCGGTCGGGTGCTGGTCACTCGTCGCGCGCCGCATGCGCACCAGGGCGGTTTATGGGAATTCCCCGGTGGCAAGGTGGAAACACACGAGAGCATCTTTAAGGCGCTGGCCCGGGAGCTCAGAGAGGAGTTAGGTGTGCTCGTTGAGGCCAGTGAGCCCTTGATGGTGCTGGAGCACGATTACGGTGACAAACAGGTGAGGCTGGATGTCCACCGCGTCACGCGCTGGTGGGGAGAGCCGCGCGGTCTGGAGGGTCAGCCTTTGGCATGGCAGCAACCTGAGCAACTGCAAGACTGGGCGTTTCCAGCTGCCAATAGGCCAATTTTGGAGCGATTGCTCTCCGATTAATGCGCCGTCGCGCGCGCCAATAGCGTTTTGTGCAACACTGCCGCCCGTTCATGCAGCGCGTCCAGCGACGTGCTGTTGTCGATCACGATGTCAGAGCGTGCAATCCGCGCTTCACGATCCAGTTGTGCTGCCATGATCTGCTCCACAAGCTGCCGGTCATTGTTATCCCGGGCGATGGTGCGCTCTATTTGCAGCGTTTCGGGCACGTCGACGACGACACTGACATCCACCATCTCCGACTGACCGCTTTCCAGCAAGAGCGGGGAGCTCAGCACGACATAGGGAGACGTTGCCTCACTCATCTGTCTGACCAGTTCGTCGCGAATACGGGGATGGGTGATGGCCTCCAGCGTCTTCCGCTGATTTTCATCGGCGAAGACCCGTTGACGAAGCGCGGCGCGGTTGAGTTGCCCGTCGGGCTGCAGAAACTCCTTACCGAAGGTCTCGGCAATTTCCTCGAGCGCCGGTTGGCCGGGCTCAACCACGACGCGCGCGGCGAGATCAGCATCCAC
>CALKHC010000112.1 GCA_938091425.1 uncultured Luminiphilus sp.
AGCACAGTGCTGCACAGCGCAGACAAAACTCTTTGGCCCATTTTTATCGCCACGTTATTTGTGTGAGCACACCGTACGCAGTCGATATCGGCTTTTCAAACTCAGTGGCCGAGGTGACGGCAGGCAAGCGTTTCCAACAAGTGGCTGTTATATGAGCGTCGGCATTTGCCGCCTTTCCAGGAGTTACCCGCCTGCTTATGTAACCTTTACTACTCTTATTTGGGATGCTACCTTTACGTTACATTTTGCAACAACAGGTCACTCCCCATGATCGGCGAAATCATTCCAGTACTCGGCGTTCTAACCGGGATTATCGTACCCGTCGCGGTTTTTGTTTGGCTGTATCACGAGGAAAAAGGTAAGCGCGAGGCAATCATCGAAATTGCCAAGCACCTAGATGACCCTGCCAAAGCAGAGCAACTATTGGGCCTCTTCGACGAACGGAAGAAGGCGCCGATCGATTACCGCCGCGGTGGCGTCATTACGCTGTTTGTCGGTGTGGGTATCTACCTGCTGGGAGCGGCGGCTTTCGGGAATTTTTTTGAAGGCATTGGCTTGTTAGTGGGCGCCATCGGTGTCGGCATCGTGATCGCGGGCTACCTGTACCCCAATACCGGCGAGGAGCTGACCAGCGCCGTCGAAGAGTTTGAGAAGAGATAAAGGCCCTTCACTTGGGTAAGCACCACGAAAAGCTACTGAATAACCTCGAGGGCGCGCGTAAGGCTGCCGGCCTCACTCAGCAGCAGCTCTCCGAACGCGCCGAAGTCTCAAGGAAAAGCATCAACGCCATAGAGAATGGTGTATATGTTCCTTCTACCGTACTCGCACTGAAAATCGCGCAAACGCTGGGATGCAGCGTTGAGGATCTTTTCAGATTGCCCACCCGCTGAGGCATTAACCAGCATGACGACAACCATTGACCACATCATCATCGCAGTCTCTGACCTCGCCGAGGCGAGCGCTGATTACAGCGCGCTGTTGGGCCGCGCGCCGAGTTGGCGGGGTGCCCACCCCGATTACGGTACCGCCAATACGTTGTTCAAATTGGATAACACCTATATCGAACTGCTTGCCCCACAGGGCGAGGGGATGGCGGCGGATATCGTTAACGGCATTTTGAATACCCGCGGCCCCTGTCTAGGCGGGTTGGTGTTTGGTACGGAAAGCGCCGACGACTTTATCTCTCATGCCAGATCGCAAGGACTGGAAGCATCAGACCCGGTGCCCGGTCATGGCATCGATGAACAAACGGGCACCGAGCGCCGCTGGTGCAACATGTTCTGGGACCCCGCGGCGGCGCGAGGCATCTTCTCTTTCTGCATCGAACACGAGGCAGGCTCATCGCTACCAGAGGCCACACCCCATGGGACAGGCTCCATCGCCGGAGTCGATCACGTGGTGGTGAAAACCCAGAGCGCCGACGCCGCCAAGACTTTTTATGGCGATCAGCTCGGTATTCGCCTGGCGCTGGAGCAAGACGTGCCCGAATGGGGCGGCGTGCAGCTCTTCTTTCGAGCCAGCTCCATGAGTATCGAGGTGATCGCGTCTGATAAAGCACCTGAACACGATGAGTTGTGGGGACTCGCCCTAAAAACCGACGACATTGAAGCCACTCATGCGAGGCTGAAAGAGGGTCAAGTTGAAGTCTCTGACATTCGCGATGGCCGCAAACCTGGCACGCGCGTTTGCACAGCTAAGTCTCACACACTCGGCGTGCCTACCTTACTGATTGAGCATCCGCCGCGTTAGATCAGTTGTGCGATGACAGACAGGTCTCCGTCGAGCCTTTGTCTGTTCAGCCTCGTCACGCACTCACCCATATGCGCTGCATCAACTCGCTTGGACAGGCCGGGGCTGCATCCAAGCGCTCACAATCGCACCCAATAAAATCAAACCGCCACCTAATAGCGTGGCCTGAGTTGGGATCTCACCAAAAGCCAACCAGCCCAATACAGCTGCAAAGATAATCTGCACATAGCTCAGACTGGTGACGCGGCTCGCCGTATCCAACTGCATGGCTTTAGTGAGCGCCAGTTGCCCCAGCTGGGTGAAGCAACCGACACCCAGCAACACCCACCACCCTGTGGCGGTTGGCCATATGAAATCTGCTCCACCTAACAGCAACGTGCCCGGCGCACAGACCAGCGGGAAGTAGAGCACAATCACCGAGGGGTGCTCAGTAGTGACCAGCTTGCGCACCAGCGTATAAGCCACACCGCTACCCAACGCGCCGCCGAGTCCCGCCAGCACCGGCCACAGTGGCGCTGGTGCGGTGTCGCTCGCCATCCAGTAAGGCGACACGATACACGCCAGCCCCAACAAACTCAGTGTGATGCAGGCCAGCGTGGCACTCGTTGGACGCTCAGCCAAAAAAATGAACGCCAACAGCGCGGTAAATACCGGGTGCAAGTACTGCAGGACCGTGGCCTGCGCCATAGAGAGGTGAATCAGCGCATAAAAGACGCCGGTCAGCGCGAGAAAACCGGAGAGCCCTCTGGCCAATAACAGGCTTTTGCGATGCCCTAGTGGGTGCACGCCGACCCGACCGATATCAATGAGCGACAGCGCGACAGAAATCAGCGCGCGCACAAAAATGATTTGCAGTAGCGGGATGCCCAACTGCCCTGCTTCCTTCACCAACGCCGCCATCAGCGCAAACGCCAGCGCGCTGATCAGCATGTAACGTGGTCCCGTCAAAGCGACTGAGCCTGGCGTGAGCGCCCCAACTACCCCTGATCCTTCAGCGATTCGAGCAACACTTTGACGTCGTATCGCTCGTCCCCCTCAGCGCGCGGCGCTGAGCGCTCGTAGGCACCCGCAATCTGGCTTTGTCGCTCGTCGATTCGCACCTGGTTATAGCCATGGGAGACCACGTAGGGCGCGCCCGCCAGTATCTGCGGCACAATAATCTCAGCGAACTCTTCGACCGGCATGCCCATGGGCCTGATGGGCTCAGGGATGAGCTCGGAGCCCACAAAACCCGGCGCAATCATGCCTACTGAGATGTACTCGGGCATTTCCTCACGCAGGCAGTCCGTGAGGCCAAATACCCCGTGTTTACTTGCGACATAGGCCGCTGAGTGGCTGACGGCCACAAAAAAACTGTTCTCGGACCCGGTGTTATAGAGCCCGGCAGGGGTGCCCTGCTCAATCAGGCGACGCCCAAACTCTTGGCAGCCGCGCCACACCCCCTCAAAGTTCACGGCCATCACCCGCTGCAATTCCTCCACTGGCGTGTCGATGACCGAGCCTCGCGCCTGTCCGATACCGGCGTTATTGATCACTACAGCTACCTCACCAAAAGCAGCAAAGGCCTGCTCGGCAAAGTCACTCAGCTGCTCAGAGTCAGTCACGTCCAGTTGAATCGCGCGAGCCTTGATGCCGATGTCGGACAGCATGGCGACGGCTTCATCAAGACGCGCCTGACGCGGCTCGCCGATCACTACATTTGCGCCCCGCGCACCACAGGCTTTCGCGAGACCAAAACCGATGCCCGTTGCGCCGCCAGTAATGACGATAGTGCGGTCTGTTAACTCCAGCATCTCTTTTGCTCCATCAGCGATTTCAATCCACCAGATACCGCTCGGGCTCCCCCGCCGTATGCACTCTGAAAATCACCAGCTCGGCGCCCTGCTCTCCGGTACGACCGGTATGAACGATTTGCGGGGCAATGTTTTGAGCGTCACCCTGGCCCACCGGTAAATTAGGCTGTCCTTGTCGCTTGAGCGTGACGGATCCCTCGATGACATAAAAAAACTCCTCACCCGGATGCCAATGCCAAGGCAGTTCGGTGTGGGGCGGAAAGCTGACGCGGCTAACGATGATCTCTTTGCCCTCGCCACCCGCGATCGATTCGCGAAGCAAGTTTTCCGCCTGAACCGAAGGCGCCGCCGGCGGCTCTGCGGTGTTCCCGATCGTGGAGTACAGACCAACCAACACTGATAGCACCAGGATCCAATTGGTTGAAAATGGCACGCTGTCACCTGTGTGTTTATGCGGTGGCGCCAGCATAGCCGCTGAGCCACGGGCGTGGTAGCAAGACTGACTCTACCAACCGATGCCGGTTGGCTGGGGGACGACTGTCACCTCGTCTTTCGATGACTTAAGATGGCTGGCATAACAAGGTAGCCTTGAGCCACTCCAAACCATTTACATGTCATGTGACATGCTATAGCCTTTTGACTGATAGGCGCCGTAAAAAACCATAAATGCCGAGTGACTCGCGCCAACTCAAGCAGCGGAAACATTCGCGGAGCAAAAATCGATGGAACAACAGGAAATCCAGACCCTGCGTGCCCTGATGGATTACGAAGCGGACCGCACTGAGCCGCCAGAGGGCTTTCCCCACCTCCCTGATATTCCAGCCGGCCGCTACACCGACCCGCGATTCTTCGAGCTAGAGCAAGCGGAGATCTTCAAGAAGTCG
>CALKHC010000113.1 GCA_938091425.1 uncultured Luminiphilus sp.
CGAGCGTGCGCTCTGACATGTCGTTCTCCTTCAGTAATCACTTTCCCAGCACTGTCTGGGCAATGTAAGTCAGAAAGTGCGTGGGCACCGGCTGAGCTCATAAAATAGTGCAAAGTCCGTGCCAACTTTTTGCTCGGGGCCGATTTGCAGTAACCCACTGTTTTTATTTGATAATAAGACGCGAGGGACGGATATCGTCTGGGCTATATGCACCATTGTAGCGCATATGGCCCGCGACATGAACCAAATTGGTGCATCTAGGCTGTGCATATCGGCGGTGTTGGAAGTAAACCGCTTTGGCTTTGCTGGTGTACACTCCGCGCGCGCTAAAACACCCCCCATCTTCAATAGCTCGGAATTGTTATGAAAGCACTCCGCAATATCGCGATTATTGCCCACGTAGACCATGGCAAAACCACGTTGGTGGATTGCCTGTTACAGCAGTCGGGCACGCTGGATCGAAAGAGCGCTGGTGCTGAGCGCATCATGGATTCCAATGATCAGGAACGCGAGCGCGGCATCACCATCCTCGCCAAGAACACCGCCATCAACTGGAACGATTACCGTATCAACATTGTGGATACGCCCGGACACGCCGATTTTGGTGGTGAGGTAGAGCGGGTTTTGTCGATGGTGGACTCCGTTCTGCTTTTGGTCGATGCGGTGGACGGACCGATGCCTCAGACCCGGTTTGTGACAGCCAAAGCCTTTGAACGCGGCCTCAATCCGATTGTTGTGGTGAACAAGGTTGATCGCCCCGGTGCGCGGCCCGACTGGGTGGTGGATCAGGTGTTCGACCTTTTTGACACCCTCGGCGCCACGGAGGAGCAGCTCGACTTTCCCATCATCTATGCCTCGGCTATCAATGGTGTTGCCGGCCAAGACTTCGAGGACATGGCGGTCGATATGTCGCCGCTGTTTCAGGCTATTGTTGATGAGGTGGCGCCACCCGAAGTGAACGCAGACGGTGCTTTGCAGTTGCAGATTTCAGCACTCGACTACAACAGCTACGTGGGCGTCATCGGTGTGGGGCGGATCACGCGGGGCGTGTTGACGCCCAACACGACAGTGGCAGTGGTCGACCGCGAAGGCCAAAGCCGCAGTGGCAAAGTGCTTCAGGTTATGGGGTATCTGGGTCTGGAGCGGGTCGAAGCTGATCGTGCCGAGGCGGGCGATATTGTGTGTGTGACTGGCATCGACGCACTCAATATTTCCGACACGCTCTGCGATCCTGCGGTACCCGAGCCATTGCCGCCGCTAACGGTCGATGAGCCGACGGTGAGCATGACCTTTCAGGTCAACGACTCGCCCTTTGCCGGCCGTGAGGGGAAGTACGTTACCTCTCGCAACATCAAAGAGCGACTGGAGCGAGAGCTGATTCATAACGTCGCGCTTCGCGTCGAGCAGGGCGACAGCCCCGATAAGTTCAAGGTGTCGGGCCGCGGCGAGCTGCACCTTTCGGTGCTCATTGAAAATATGCGACGCGAGGGCTTCGAGCTCGGCGTTTCACGACCCGAGGTCATTCAAAAAGAAATCGATGGCGCCTTGTGTGAGCCCTACGAGCAGCTCGTGATCGACTGCGAAGAAACGCATCAGGGCGGTGTGATGGAAGAGCTGGGTCTGCGCCGGGCGGAGCTTCAGAACGTGATCACCGATGGTGCCGGCAGGGTGCGCCTGGAATTTATTGTGCCGGCGCGCGGCTTGATCGGTTTCCGCTCGCAGTTTCTGACCTTGACCTCGGGCTCGGGGATCATGACCCACGTGTTTGATCATTACGGGCCAGTGGCTAAATCAGAGCTGGCCGCGCGTAACAACGGCGTGTTGGTTTCAATGGTGTCGGGCAAGACGCTGGCCTACGCGCTGTTCAGCCTGCAGGAGCGCGGAAGGCTTTTCATCGAGCCCAATGTTGATGTCTATGAGGGCCAGATCATGGGCCTGCATAGCCGCGGCAACGATCTGGTGGTCAATCCGACCAAGGCCAAGCAATTGACTAATGTGCGCGCGTCGGGCACGGACGAGGCCGTTATTCTCACCCCGCCGGTGCTGCACAGTTTGGAGCAGGCGCTTGAGTTTATCGATGAGGACGAGCTGGTTGAGGTCACTCCTGACAGCATTCGCTTGCGCAAAAAACTGTTGCTCGAACACGAGCGTAAGCGCGCCTCTCGCAAGGCCGCCTGACGCGACGGCAAACCTAGGGCAACCCGTTATCAGCTCAACGTGATCTCAACATCTCGATGTGCGGAATCTCGTCCTCAAGATAGGGTTCGCTCGTCGCCGCAAAGTCCAGTGACTCATAAAACGGTTGGAGGTAGGCCTGAGCACTGAGTCGCACCGACGGCCATCGCGCGTCACAGAACGCCAGCGCCACGTCCATAAGGTCCCGGCCCAACCCTAGGTTGCGATAGTCGGAGCGAATAGCGACCCTGCCGATAGAGCATTCGTCATAGGCAACCCCGGGGGGCGAAACCCGCAGCGTGCCGATCAGTGCCCCCTGATGCGTCAGCTCTAGGTGCCAGCACGACGGGTCCTTGTCGTCGACTTCTTGATACGGGCAGGTTTGCTCTACGACAAATATTTCAGTTCGCAGGCTCAGGACCCGATGCCATTCCGGTCCACTGAAAACCGCAAAGTGTCGCCAGCGCCAGACCAGCTCATTGCGAAACGTTTCCGGATTGAGCGCCATGGAGAGTCTCCTCAACCCATCAAAGCGTTGGTTACGTGGTGTTCCCGCATGGGGGTGCGTTAGGATAACCCGATTGAGATTCAAGGGTGACGCACGCTGCTGAACCCGAAGCCTCCAGAGAGAGCCCCAGTGCGATGACAGACATGATGCAGCCTTCGGTCGACGTTGAGCAGCTGTCCCTGCGTGACTATGCAGAGAAAGCTTACCTCGATTACTCGATGTACGTGATTCTCGACCGCGCCCTGCCACATATTGGCGATGGCCTCAAACCGGTGCAGCGCCGCATTGTGTATGCGATGAGTGAGCTCGGGCTCAAAGCCTCAGCCAAGTATAAAAAGTCGGCGCGCACGGTGGGGGATGTTATCGGTAAATTTCATCCGCACGGCGACAGCGCAGCGTACGAGGCCATGGTGCTAATGGCTCAGGATTTCTCCTACCGCTATCCACTGGTCGACGGGCAGGGGAATTGGGGCTCTCCCGACGATCCCAAATCATTCGCCGCTATGCGCTACACCGAGTCGCGACTGACGGCTTACGCCGAGGTGCTGCTCTCGGAGCTCGGCCAAGGAACGGTGGATTGGCAGCCCAACTTTGATGGCACCCTTGAAGAGCCCATTGTGCTCCCTGCTCAGGTGCCCAATTTGTTGCTAAATGGCACAACAGGTATCGCGGTCGGTATGGCAACAGACATTCCTCCGCACAACCTCAATGAAGTGGTTGCGGCCACCATTCACCTGCTGGACTCACCCAAGGCAACGGTCTCAGATCTCTGCAAGCACATCAAAGGGCCGGACTTCCCGACAGAAGCCGAAATCATCACGCCAGCGGATGAGCTCAGAGCACTTTACGAGACGGGGCGTGGCGCGCTGCGCGTTCGTGCGGCATATGCTGTCGAGGACGGTGCGGTCGTGATTCACGCGTTGCCCTATCAGGTCTCGGGTGCCAAGGTGCTGGAGCAGATTGCAGCGCAGATGCAGGCCCGCAAACTGCCGATGGTCTCGGATTTGCGCGATGAGTCTGATCATGAGCACCCCACGCGCTTGGTGCTGGTGCCCCGGTCTAATCGGATCGATCTCGACGGAGTGATGAGCCATCTGTTTGCGACGACAGATCTTGAGCGCACCTACCGCGTGAACCTCAACGTGATTGGCATTGACGGTCGACCCGCAGTGAAGTCGCTGGTGACGATCCTCAAGGAATGGTTGGCGTTCAGAAAGACGACGGTCAAGCGCCGCCTGCAATACCGGTTGGAGCGGGTAGAGCGCCGGCTCCATATTCTTGAGGGTTATCTCGCTGCGTTTCTCAATATTGATGAGGTCATTCGCATTATCCGCGAGGAGGACGAGCCCAAAGCGGTGCTTATGAAAACCTTCAAGATCTCCGATGTGCAGGCAGAAGCCATCCTTGATCTCAAGTTGCGTAACCTCGCCAAACTCGAAGAAATGAAAATCCGCGGTGAGCAGGATGAGCTCGCCGAAGAGCGTGACATGCTGAAAAAAACCTTGGGCAGTGACGCGCGGCTCAAGACGCTGATGAAACGCGAACTTAAAGCGGTTGTTGAAGCTCACGGTGATGCCCGGCGTGCGCCCATCACCGAGCGCGAGGAAGCTAAAGCCTTCAGTGAGCTGGAGCTGACCACGGCTGATCCGCTGACGATTGTTTTATCCGAGAAGGGCTGGATTCGGGCGGCAAAGGGCCACGACATGGACCCTGCGTCGCTCAGTTACAAATCGGGTGATGGTTTCCGCTTTGCGGCGCGAGGAAAATCGAACCTACCGACGGTG
>CALKHC010000114.1 GCA_938091425.1 uncultured Luminiphilus sp.
ATCTGCGGGACAAAAGCAAACTCCAGGCCGCCGATGGTCTCGTTGGGACAGTAGTGAAGGTAAGCCGCACCGGCGTTCAATTGCCATGCATCCTGCGGCGGCACAGTCGAGAAATTCGAAGCTTCAGAGGTCGCCGCAACATTGACCGGCGCATAGCGCTGCGCCTCCTGCAGTGCTTTTTTTGACCATTGCCCGGTCACGACCTGATCAACAGGCTGGCCCGCAGCGCTCAGATTCAGCGGAACTGAGGCAAACTGCAATGAGGCCCCACCTTGTAAAAACAAAACAGCATGGTCATCGGGCATGCCCAGCAGGCGGCGTAAAGTCGCCTCAGCCTGACTCGCCACGTCCACAAAAGCGGGGCTGCGATGACTGACCTCCATGACAGAGGCGCCACTGTCGGACCAGTTCAGTAATTCGGCTTGCGCGTGCTCGAGAACGGATTGCGGTAGCGCAGCGGGACCCGCGCAAAAATTATGGGCTCGCGTCACTCTCCGGAGTCCTCGTCCCCCTCCGCAACGCTACCGTTGGCATCGCTTGGCTCTCCAGCCGGTGCACCGCTGTCAGTCGACACGACGGGAGCAGCCTGCGCCTCGGTGGTGTCGACGTCGTCCTCTGCAATCCGGCTGACGCTGACCAACGCCTCACCCTCACGGGTGCGGATCACACGAACACCCTGCGTATTGCGCCCCTGTACACTGACCTCTTCGATCCGGGTTCTCACGGCGGTGCCCTGATTGGAGATGAGCATCATTTCATCGCCGTCCCAGACTTGCTCGGCCCCCACCAGAGAACCGTTGCGCTCGGAGGTCGTCATACCAATGACCCCTTTTGTGCCCCGACCTTTGACCGGAAACTCACTGGTTTCTGAGCGTTTGCCATAGCCGTTCTCGCTCACGGTCAGAATCTTGCTACCTTCCTGCGGGACCACCAGTGAAATTAAACGATGACCCTCGCCAAGCTTGATACCCCTAACACCGCGGGCAGTCCGACCCATTGCGCGCACACCAGACTCGGCGAACCGCACCACTTTGCCTTCACTGGAAAACAGCATGATGTCCTGGCTGCCATCCGTGACCGCGGTACCCACCAGCACATCACCTTCCTCCAGCTCAATCGCACGCAGGCCGACACTGCGCTGTCGTGAGAACAGGCTCATGTCCGTCTTCTTGACGGTGCCATTGGCCGTCGCCATAAAAATGAAGTGGTCCGTTTCATACCCCTCAATGGGCAGAATTGAGGTAATGCGCTCGCCCTCATCCAGCGGCAGCAGGTTGACCATGGGTCTACCTCGGGCCGTGCGGCTGGCCAGCGGAATATGGAAAACTTTGAGCCAGTAGACCTTACCCAGATTGGAGAAGCACAGGATCGTGGCATGAGTGCTCGCAATCAGCAGGTGCTCGACAAAATCTTCGTCTTTAACGGCCGTCGCACTTCTGCCCGTTCCGCCTCGTCGCTGGGCCTGATAATCAGTCAGTGACTGCGTCTTGGCATACCCACCATGCGAGATGGTGACCACACGATCTTCTTCGGTAATCAGGTCCTCGACCGTCAGGTCGTGGGCTGAATCGGAGATTTGTGTTTTGCGATCGTCTCCGAACTCTTCGACAAGCTCTTCAAGCTCTTCGCGAATCACCTGCTTGAGCCGATCGGGGTCACTCAGGATATCTAGGTAATCGGCAATTTCAGCGATCTTGTCGGCGTATTCTTGGAGCAACTTCTCGTGCTCCAACCCCGTGAGACGATGCAGGCGAAGGTCTAGAATCGCCTGCGCTTGTGCAGGTGACAGATGGTACTGGCCGTCGTGCAGACCTAATGACTCTGGTAGATCGTCCGGTCGGCATGCGTCAGCTCCCGCGCGCTCAAGCATCGCCATCACATCGCCGGGCGCCCAAGATCGCGCCATTAAGCCCTCGCGGGCATCGGCCGCAGTTGGCGAGCCTTTGATCAACTCAATGACGTCATCAATATTGACCAGTGCAATGGCCAAACCTTCCAGGACGTGCCCTCGCTCGCGCGCCTTACGCAACAAATACATCGTGCGGCGGGTCACAATTTCACGTCGATGGCGGACAAACGCCTCAATCATTTGCTTCAGATTGAGCACTTTGGGCTCGCCATCGACCAGGGCCACCATGTTGATGCCCACGACCGACTGTAGCTGGGTCTGCGCGTAGAGATTATTCAGCACCACATCACCCACCTCTCCGCGGCGCAGCTCAATCACCACACGAAGGCCGTCCTTATCAGATTCATCGCGCAGCTCGGTGATGCCCTCAAGCTTCTTCTCTTTAACCAGCTCTGCAATACGCTCGATCAACCGCGACTTGTTCAGTTGGTAGGGAATCTCGTGAATGATGATCGTGTCTTTACCCTTCGATTCATCTGAGATGACCTCGGCCTTGGCCCGCACATAGATGCGACCTCGCCCCGTGCGATAGGCCTGCACAATGCCCGCTCGGCCATTGATCTGGGCGCCGGTGGGAAAATCAGGGCCGGGGATGTACTGCATCAGCTCGTCAACGCTGATATCAGGGTCCTGCAGGGTCGCCAGACAGCCCGCCACCACCTCACGCAGATTGTGAGGCGGAATATTGGTCGCCATACCTACCGCGATGCCTGACGAACCGTTGACCAGAAGATTAGGGACCCGGGTGGGCATTACCGCTGGTATACGCTCGGTACCGTCATAATTGTCGACGAAATCGACCGTTTCCTTGTCGAGATCAGCGAGCAACGCATGGGCGATTTTCGACATGCGAATTTCGGTATACCGCATCGCTGCGGCAGAGTCGCCGTCAATCGACCCAAAATTGCCCTGCCCGTCTACCAATGTGTAGCGCAGGGAGAAATCCTGAGCCATTCGCACGATGGTGTCGTACACCGCCGAGTCGCCGTGGGGGTGGTACTTACCGATCACATCGCCCACGACGCGCGCTGACTTTTTATAAGGCTTGTTCCAGTCGTTATTCAGCTCATTCATCGCAAACAGCACTCTGCGATGCACCGGCTTCAAGCCATCGCGGACATCGGGCAAGGCGCGACCAACGATCACGCTCATGGCGTAGTCCATGTAAGACTGTTTCAGCTCATCTTCGATGTTGACGGGGAGGATTTCCCGCGCCATTTCCTGGGGATTTTCTGCCATGCGGGATACTTAACTCGGCCTCGTAATTGGGCCGTTAAAGGCCCGGATACGTAAAGTCAGAGTGTATCAAACAACCCCGCCTCAAGCGAGTTTTTAGCGCCTTAAACAGGCGATTTTAGAGTTCCGCTCGCTGTATACTCGGCGGCCCCCATGAGGAGTCTTCATGCTCGATTTTGACACGGTCCTGCACCCCGATTTTCTGGTGCCGATGATGCCCCGCCGCGAGATCTTGACCGGTCACAGCGTGGGCATTAAAGGGGGACAGATCGCCGCCATTTTGCCGACCCCGGATGCGCGCGATACTCCCGCCGGAGAGCACATTGAACTATCTGACTGCGCCCTCATGCCCGGGCTCATCAATTTGCACTGCCACGCCGCCATGTCTTTGCTTAGGGGCTACGCCGACGATCTGTCATTGATGACCTGGTTGCAGCGCTACATCTGGCCGACCGAGTCTCAGTTCATCAGCCCGGAATTTGTGCGCGACGGCTCGGAACTCGCGATCGCCGATCTATTGATGGGTGGCACCACGACGCTGGCCGATCAGTATTTTTTCCCTGAGGTCACAGCCGAAACAGTCGATCGCAGCGGTCTGCGCGCACTGCTCACCTTTCCCGTGATCGATGTCGAAACCGCGTGGGCGCGAGACGCTGAATCCTGCATCAACCGAGGGCTGGCGTTGCGCGATCAGTACCGCGATCACGATCGTATCGATGTGGGCTTCGGACCACACTCCACCTACATGGTGAGCGAAGAAACGCTCGCCAGAGTAGCGATGCTGGCCGAGGAACTCGACGCCCCCATACAAATACACCTGCACGAGACCCGCGAAGAGGTGCTGACTTCGGTAGAACGTTCAGGTGTGCGCCCGATCGACTTTCTCGAGCAGCTGGGTCTGCTCGGGCCGCGCACCCAATGCGTGCACATGACCGCGCTGGGTGAACAAGATATTGAAACGGTGGCCACTCACGGTGCACACGTGGTGCACTGTCCGCGCTCCAACCTGAAATTGGGCTCCGGTATTTGTCCAGTCCAAAAACTTATCGATCGCGGTATCAATGTGGCACTGGGTACCGATGGCGCCGCGAGTAATAACCGACTGAGCATGTTGAGCGAGATCCAGACCGCGTCGCTGATCGGTAAGAGCCAGCACGGCGATCCAAAGGCGGTCGACGCGTGGACCGCGTTGGAGATGGCAACTTTGCACGGCGCATCAGCATTGGGCCTGCAGGATCAACTGGGCAGTATCGAAATCGGCAAAGCCGCTGACCTCATCGCCATGAATCTGTCTGGCCTGCAATACTTGCCACGGCACGATCTCGCCTCTAGCCTCGTATACGCCACCAGTGGCAACGAGGTGCAGTGGAGCTGGGTGGCGGGGAAACCATTGGTCCGAGCGGGCAAGCTGCAAACACTCGACTACACTGACCTCGCCGCAAGAGCGGGTCGCTGGTCCCAGCAACTCGTTGCTTTTCGGCAAACACTGGAGTCCTGAAACGATGCCCATACATGACAACGTCGATCTAGATGAAATTGCCAAATTCGAGAAGTTGGCGTCGCGTTGGTGGGATCCCAATAGCGAATTCAAACCGCTCCACGATATCAACCCGTTGCGCGCTGGCTGGATTGACCAGCATGCGGATGTCAAAGGCAAAAACGTATTGGATGTGGGCTGTGGTGGCGGGCTGCTTTGCGAGGCTCTGGCTCACCGTGGCGCCACCGTCACAGGGATCGATATGGGTGAGGCACCGTTGGCCGTGGCGCGATTACACCAGTTGGAGAGTGGTGCCGAGGTCGACTATGTTCAGAGTACCGCAGAAGCGATGGCAGCAAAGCAGCAAGGGACCTTTGAGGTGGTCACTTGTCTCGAGATGCTGGAACATGTGCCCGATCCCTCCACCGTGGTTCAAGCCTGCGCTGACCTGTGTCAGCCCGGTGGCGATCTGTTCTTCTCCACAATCAACCGCAACCCCAAGTCATTCCTGTTTGCCATTGTGGGGGCTGAATACATTCTTAATCTGTTGCCTCGCGGCACCCACGAATACGACAAATTGATCAAGCCGTCAGAACTGGCGCGCTGGATTCGCGAGGCAGGGCTCGACATGCAAGAGATGATGGGCATGACCTACAACCCGCTCACCAAGCGTTATCGGCTGACGCCGAGCGATGTCTCGGTTAACTATCTCATTCGGGCAAAAAAGCCGTGACATCGCCTGCTGTGAGTGCGGTGCTGTTTGATCTTGACGGCACCCTGATCGATACCGCTCCAGAATTCATTCACATAGGCCTGCAGCTTCGCGCTGAGGCGGGTTTGGCACCTATAGAACCCGAGACCATTTGGCACAGCGTGTCCGATGGCGCTATCGGTATGGTGCAGGCCTCACTGGGCATGTCTGCCAACGATCCGGCTTTCGAGCAGTGGCGGCAGAGATTTCTC
>CALKHC010000115.1 GCA_938091425.1 uncultured Luminiphilus sp.
CAGGTAGTTCACGACCTTGTGGCGTTCGCCATGCTGCCTGAGCGCGTGCTCATAGAATTTGCTCGCGCGCTCTAGCGCTTCATACAGCGGCTTGTTCTGGTCCTTGGGCGGTTCGCGGCCGCCGCGGGGGTCATCTTTGGGTACTTCCAGGCCGACTGTTTGCGCCAAGCCTTCCACCGCCTCACGAAAATCGAGCCGCTCGTAGTCCATCACGAAACCGAGGGCGTTGCCCCCGGCGCCACAGCCGAAGCAGTAGTAGAACTGGCGTTCCGGGTTCACCGAAAAGGAAGGTGTTTTCTCGTCGTGGAAAGGGCAGCAGGCGCTGTAGTTTTTGCCTGCTTTTTTAAGCTTTACGCGGCGATCGATGACCTCAACGATATCGAGGCGATCCAGTAGATCATCGAGAAAAGCTTGGGGGAGTCTTGCCACGGTTTGGTTGTCGGAGTCGCTCGTTCACGAGCAGTGCCGTTGGCAGCCCGCGCGGTTAGTCGGTTGGTGCAGTGGTTTAGTCGGTCAGTGTGACCGGCTAGCTGGGGTAGGGCAAGCGCTAGGGTTGTGAGATGGACCGCCTGCGCCGCAGGTGGCGTTTCAGGCGCCGAGTTTAGCCTTCACGCGCTGGGAGACCTCGCCCATGTCTGCTCGGCCCTGAAGCTGGGGCTTGAGCTTACCCATCAACGGACCCATAGCGGCCATGCCTTCCGCATCGATACCAGCGAGTGCCTCGTCGATGAGGGCGTCGATTTCCTCAGCAGAGAGTTGTGCAGGTAGGAAGGTCTGTATGACCGCGATCTCCGCATCTTCGACATCCGCCAGTTCAGGGCGGTCCGCGTCGCGAAATTGGCTAGCGGAGTCACGGCGCTGCTTAACCATTTTGTCCATGATCGCGAGCGCGCGGGCGTCATCGATCTCGATGCGCTCGTCGACTTCAACACGTTTGAATTCCGCCTGAATCAGGCGAATGGTGGCGAGGGTTTCTTTCTCGCGGGCTTTCATCGCAGCTTTCATGGCTGCTTTGACTTGTTCGACGAGAGAAAGGGTCTCACTCATGGGGAGCGGAGAGGCGGGCGGCTAAGTGATGCGCCCGCGTTATCAGTAGAGACGCTGGCGCTTGCGGTTCTCGCGCGACACTTTTTTAGCGTGACGCTTGACCGCGGATGCTGCGGCGCGCTTGCGAATCGTAGTCGGCTTCTCGTAGTGCTCGCGCTTGCGGACCTCGGCAATGAGACCGGCTTTCTCGCAGGAGCGCTTGAACCGACGCAAGGCGACGTCAAAGGGCTCGTTTTCTTTAATCTTGATAGAGGGCATTCATCTGTCCTGTGGTCATAAAACCCTGCAAAATCAGGTAGTCCCGTTTGCGGCCGCGCAGTATAGGCGCGAAGGCCTTATTTTGCAAAGCGCCGGGACATGTTAGTTTTTGCCCCTTTTTGGGGCCGTCAGCGGCATGCAGGGCCGATATAGCCCATGCCTTTTGAACTGTCACAGGCGAGGCGGCCCGTGTTGGTGGATCCGCGAGCGACTCAATTTAGAGCAATGTTATGAGGGTATTGGGCATAGAAACCAGCTGTGACGAGACCGGGGTGGCGCTGTATGACACCGAACGGGGCCTGCTGGCGGACGCGCTCTACTCCCAGATCGACATTCATGCTGAATACGGTGGTGTGGTGCCCGAGCTGGCCAGCCGCGACCATGTGCGCAAAACCCTGCCGCTCATTGATCAGGTGCTGGCGGAGGGCGGCATTGCCCGGGGTGATATCGAGGGCGTGGCCTATACGGCGGGCCCCGGTCTTGTTGGCGCCCTAATGGTAGGTGCCACGCTGGGCCGCGCTATTGCTGCCGGCCTCGGGGTGCCCAGTTTGGGCGTGCACCATATGGAGGGGCATTTGCTGGCGCCGATGCTTGCACAGCATGAGGCGGGCGCCGTTCCCGAGTACCCGTTCGTGGCGCTATTGGTTTCGGGTGGTCATACCCAGCTGGTAAGAGTGGATGGCCTCGGTCAGTACGCGCTGCTGGGCGAGTCTCTTGACGATGCCGCCGGTGAGGCCTTCGATAAGACCGCCAAGATGCTGGGCCTTCCATACCCAGGCGGGCCTCATGTGGCGAGGCTTGCAGAGCAGGGTGACCCCGCTCGATTTGAGTTCCCCCGGCCCATGGTGAAGCAGGGCGGATTAGATTTTAGTTTTTCAGGTCTCAAGACTCACACGCTGGCGACGGTGCGCGCCCATGAGGTCGACGGCAAGGTCAGTGACCAAGATAAAGCCGACATCGCACGTGCCTTTGAGGCGGCAGTGGTGGATACGCTGGTGATCAAATGTCGTCGTGCGCTGAAGCAGGAGAACCTCACGCGGCTGGTAATGGCCGGCGGTGTGAGCGCCAACGTGCGCTTGCGCGCCGCGCTAGAAGAGAAGTTAGGTAAAGAGCGCTGCGAGGTGTTTTATCCCGCCCCCAAACTTTGTACCGATAACGGCGCAATGATTGCCTATGCAGGCGCGCTTAGAATGGCAGCAGGGGAGTGCGACGGGCCTGATGCCGAGGTGCGGGCTCGCTGGCCCATGACAGAGCTCACCGCACCCAAGGCGGCGGCATGACCGATACCGTCTTCATCAAAGGCCTCAAAGCGGCTTCTGTTATTGGTTGTTACGACTGGGAGCGCGATATTCGCCAGACCTTGGTGATTGATCTCGAGCTCAAGGCCGACTTTACCCGCGCTGCGCAAACCGATGCTTTGGAAGATGCTTTGGATTATGCGGCAATTTCCCAACGAGTGATTGCTGTGTGTGACGAGTCGCGGTTCCAGCTACTTGAGGCACTGGCTGACCACTTGGCAGCCATGGTGTTGACGGAGTTTTCGGTCGAAAGCCTGCGGATGACGATTACCAAGCCCGGTGCAGTGCCCGAAGCCGAGGGGGTCGGTGTGGTGATCGACCGCCCCTAGTAGCGGGCTGTGGTCAGTCGAGCAGCGCGGCTATGCGCTCAATCTGCACCGCTTGAATAGCCTCTCCCAAATCAGGCCCATCCAGACCTCGATCGGCGAAGTCGGCTGCTTTTACCTGTTGCGCCGCGGTGCGGGCGCCTCGCAGGAGATCGATGGTGCGTTGCGCATCAGCTGAGTTCTGCTCCAGCGCGACGAGCGTTTCGCAAAAGCCCTCGAACGGCTCTTCACGACGCAGCGCGTCCAGCGCCTTTAACAGAGCCATGCACTCTCTCGCATCTTTGAGCGCGGTTTTAACTTTGGGTTGCCCGTCGCTGACTCGCACGGCGAGCAGCGAATGGGCGTTGGGGGCTTTAAGTCGTTCGCTTACATCTCCGGCGCGTGTCTCTGATAAGTCAGCTAGTAGTGCTGCCCAGCGGCAATCGCTGCGGCCGGTGTGGGGTGCGGCGAGACTCAGCGCGCTAATGCCGTTAGACACTGCAAGCTCAGGTGCCATAACTGCCAGCGCGCCGCAGCCTGCCAGTTCCTGCCAGTAAACCTCGGGGTGCTTCTCGCCGAGGGCTTTCTCGGTCTCGACCCACATGCGCTCGACTGAGAGGTAAAGCAACTCATCGGCTACCACAATCTCTGCCATTAAGGATGCGGTTTCTTCGGCGACCGCGAAGCCGAGGTGGTG
>CALKHC010000116.1 GCA_938091425.1 uncultured Luminiphilus sp.
TCGGTTTACATGTATGACCCAAATGGCTTGCAGGTAGAGATCACCTGTAAAGCTGACGACTACGCCGGGATTATGGCGGCCGATGCAGCGGTTGCTCATGATCAGTTGACCGAGTGGACCGCACAGACCCGGGCGGACAAGGAATCCCGCTTCGGTGCCGACGCATTGGACCAGCGCGGACGTTAAGGGGATTCGACGCGTGGCGAGCTATGAGCGTATTCCCTATCTGATTCTGTTTCAGGAATCAGCGGGCTACAAAGATACCTATGCTGGCCCGACGGATCAGGTCGTGCTGAAGGCGCACCTGCTTAAGCCCAAAGACCAGCCTGCTGACACGGTGGTTATTTTGATGCATCCGATTGGCGGCGGAGAGTATCTGCCGATGACGGTGGCGCTCGCCAAGGCTGGGTGTCACGTTATTTACTGCCAGAGTCGGTACCCGAATAACGACAGCGCGCTCATCATGGAAAAAGTTGCCCTCGACATGGCAGCTTGTGTGCGTGATGCCAAGGAGCGCCTCGGTTACAACAGAGTCGTATTGGCAGGATGGAGCGGAGGCGCGGCGCTGTCACTGTTTTATCAGAGTCAGGCGGAATCTCCCTCTGTTGTGGCGACGCCCGTAGGTGAGCCGCCGGACCTGACGGCCGCCGAACTCATTCCGGCTGACGGCATGCTGTTGTTGGCCGCCCATATCGGGCGCTCTCATACGCTGACCCAGTGGTTGGATCCCTCGATAGTGGATGAGGTCGATCCCGACCATCGCGACGCCGAGCTCAACCTCTATGACCCAAATAATCCCCATCAGCCCCCGTACGACGCGGCGTTTGTTGAGCAGTATCGCGCCGCCCAGCGAGCGCGGAGTCAGCGCATTTCGGCTTGGGTGCTTGATCGGTTGGCGGTCTTCAAAGCGGCGGGAGAGCCGCTTCGCGAGGAAGGATTTGTGGTGCACGGCACCATGGCGGATCCCAAGTGGCTCGACCCAACCATCGACCCCAACGGGCGACAGCCGCGGTGGTGTTTTCTCGGTGACCCCAAAGTCGTCAACATGAGTCCTATCGGGCTGGCCCGCTTTTGCACGTTGCGCAGCTGGTTGTCGCAGTGGAGTGACGAGCACTCCAATGCCGATGGCGTGCGCTGTGCCTCCAAAGTCACGGTGCCGGCATTGGTGATCGGAAATGGCGCAGACGATGCCTGCACGCCCGGTGATACCGAGGCGCTCTTCAATGCGCTCGGCTCTCAGGACAAAACGCGCACCACTATAAATGATGCCAACCATTACTACTTCGGTCAGCCGGAGTTGCTGGCGCAGTCCGTTAAGTACTGCACGGCGTGGCTGTCGGATAAAGGTTTCGTGCAGTAAATGGGCGCAAGTGAATCTGTTTATACTGCGGTCCACATTTTCTCAGTTCTATCCTAAGGACCCAGCATGCACGCCATGAAGCTTACGGCCCCGGGCGGCCTCGATCAGCTCCACCTCGCCGAGATTCAACCCCGCGCGCCAGAGTTTGGTGAGATTCAGGTTGAGATCAAGGCCACTTCCCTCAACTTTCATGATTATGCAGTCGTGACGGGTCTGATCCCTGCGGGCGATGGGCGGATTCCGATGTCTGACGGCGCCGGTGTGGTGACCGCGGTCGGGGAGGGTGTCACGACTTTTGCCGAGGGTGATCGGGTGTTGAGTTACTTCTTTCCCAATTGGGTGGGAGGCAGGCCAACGCTTCCAAATTTGCTAGGCGTGCCGGGAGATCACGCAGATGGCTTTGCTGCGCAGACCGTGACCATGCCAGCCACGGCCTTCAGCCGCATGCCGATGAATCTTGATTTTGATGCGGCGTCGACGCTTAGCTGCGCGGGTTTGACCGCCTGGCGCGCCCTTGTCGTCGAGACGGCGCTTAAGCCCGGCGACTGGGTGCTGGTGCAGGGCAGTGGGGGCGTCTCCGTAGTCGCCTTACAGATGGCGCGCATGATGGGCTGCCGTGTGATTGCCACCTCATCCTCCGATGCCAAGCTCGAGCGCCTCGGTGCGCTGGGCGCCGAGCATCTGATTAATTACAAGACCCACGCCAATTGGGGTGAACAAGCCTTTGAGTTGACCGGCGGCGCAGGTGTGGATCTGGTGGTCGAGGTGGGTGGACCCGGCAACCTGCCTCAATCGATCAGCGCGCTGGCGGTGGATGGCTGTATTAGTTTGATCGGCGTGCTCACCGGCTGGTCGGGCGAGGTGCCGACGGCGGCGCTGATGACCAAGAACGGCAGGCTGAGCGGTATCACGGTAGGAAGCCAGGCGGATCAGGCCAACATGATCGCTGCGGTCGAGGCCCATGACATGCAGCCTGTGATTGATAAAACCTATCCGCTCGCTGAGCTGGCAGACGCGTTTCGATATCAGGAGTCGCAACAGCACTTCGGCAAGATCTGCGTCAGTCTCTGATCCTGATCCCGTTTGTGGTGGGTCCGGTTTTGCCCTAGGGTTATGAACGAAACTAAAAACTGAGCGAACAAGGGGAGAAACAAATGACACGTTTTTTGATTGGAGCAGTGATCGCTGCTTTAGGCCTCACCGCTCAGGCGGGCGAGCCCGATGGAGCGCATGACGGCGCTGAATGGCAGATCTGGGCTTATTCTTCGGCGGCGCCGGCGCCGCTCGGCACCAATGCGACGGTGCTGGGGTTGGATGGGTCGGTACTCCGCGAGGGCACCAACGGCTGGACCTGCATGGTGGGTAACCCGCGCCCTGCACCGGAAGGTGGTTGGCCCACGGCTCACGACGCGATGCCCGTGTGCACGGATAATGTGGGTATGAAGTGGATGAGCGATTTCATGGCGGGCAAGGCGCCCGAGATTGAGCGCGACGCGTTCATGTGGATGCTTCACGGTGATGTGGGTGAGGACAACACCACCGCCGGCGTGCTCAACAAAGCGGATGCCAAAGATCCCGCACAGTGGATCGAGTCTGGTCCTCATTTGATGCTGTTGCCCCGCGATCCGTCATCCTTAAATGGCATGAGC
>CALKHC010000117.1 GCA_938091425.1 uncultured Luminiphilus sp.
CAAGCGCCTTAATTCAGCACCACACGCAGTTGCGGCTCTTTAGGCTCAACATCCTCTATTGCTACCAGTTCTTCAACTGCGTTGAGCGCTGTAAGTAAGTCGCGATCATCCCGGCACCGCTGCCACCTGCACAGTTGCTCGATGATTTGGTTTCTGAGGAAGGCTAATTCTGCCGCAAGCAGACCCTCGCGAAGTTCATCAGAGTTCATAATTCCCCCAAGCCGGCCTTTCGCGGCCTTTTATGTTTATGCATTGGCACAGTAGTCCACTTGAACAGCGTTTGCAGATTTTTTCACGCCAGCCTCGCCATTAACCATTCGCGTCATGAGGCCAGAGCCAGACTACTGTTTCTGCGATGGGCCGGGCGCTAGCGGTTTGCCGCGACCATAAGGGTCTTGTCCAGACACGCCATCTGGTATCTGTTTAATTTTATGCCCAGCTTTCAGGAAGGCTGCTGTTTCCTCAGCTATCGACTCACGTTTTGCGTCAGACGACAGTTTGGGGGTTTTCTTCTTTATCACTTTCGTCAGCCCTCTCAGTTTTCTTTAGGCGCTTGGCTTCTCGCTTCTTTTGCTTAGCGACCTCGCGCTGCCTTTTTTCAAACGAGTAATTGGTTTTTCTCATTTCTGAAACTCGAGCAGGGCTGACAAATTTAGAAGGGATGCGGTGATGGCTCTGACTCCAGTGGTGGTGGGCACCATCTGCACGTAGAGAGTCAGACAGGAGAGGAGGATAGCATCAACCGCTTGTTCAGGCCACTTGCGACGCTCAAATGCGGCTCCGTAGGCTCTACAAGACGCTCTAAGCAACATCAGGTCAGAAGTACTGGACAGGGAGCCTGCCTAACTGTTGTTTAAACGGGATTCTTAAGGCGTGACAAATGTCTGGGTACGTCGCGTCACCAGCAATCGTCTCTGCTTTTGGTGCTTCTAGGGCTCGGATGTTGAAGCGAGGGCAATTGGCCGCGGACACTCGTTAGTACGGACATTTTGATGTTACGACGTGGGGAGAGAGTGGCGTTCAGACACCAGCGTGTTGTGCAAAGTCGGGCACAGATGGTGAAGCTATAAATTGACATAACATATGCCATAACTATACTGGCGCACTTGTGTGATGAGAGGCTGAAAAAGGGTTGTGCGATGAAAACCAGACTGACTGAGCTGTTAGATATAGAGACCCCCATTATTTGTGGCGGCATGATGCGAGTGGGTACCGCGGATCTGGCCGCTGCGGCGTCCAATGCTGGTGCACTTGGTGTTATGACTGCTCTCACACAGCCCACCGCTGAAGGACTCGAAGCGGAGATCGCTCGATGTGCCGCAATGACAGACAAGCCCTTTGGGGTGAACCTGACCGTTGGTGTGGTGGCCAGCGAGATCGATTACGACGACTACGTCGATGTGATTATCAAAAGCGGTGTAAAGATTGTGGAAACGGCGGGCCGCAGTCCCGAACCGTTCATGGACCGATTCAAAGAGGCGGGTATCAAGGTGATCCACAAGTGTGTCGCCGTGCGCCACGCTCTCAAGGCGGAACGCATTGGTGTTGATGTTGTGAGCATCGATGGCTTTGAGTGTGCGGGCCACCCCGGAGAGCAGGACGTTGGGGGGCTGATACTGTTCCCCGCCGCTGCCCAGGCGCTGAAGATTCCTGTTGTGGCCTCGGGCGGTATTGCGGATGGCCGTGGTCTGGCGGCTGCGTTGGCGCTGGGCTGTGAGGGCATCAATATGGGGACCCGCTTTATGGTGACCCAAGAGGCGCCGATTCACGAGGGCATCAAGCAGAAGGTCGTGGAGATGGATGAGAATCAGACCCGTCTGATTTTTCGCTCCTATAAAAACACCGCAAGGGTTTACCGCAATGTCGTCGCAGACGAGGTCGCGGCAGTCGAAGCCGCAGGCGGCGACTTTGGAGAGGTGCATCATTTGGTCTCGGGAGCCAATCAAGAAAAAGCCTGGTCTACCGGCGATATTGACGCGGGGATGGTCACGGTAGGCATGAGTGGTGGGTTGATTAACGATATTCCTAGCTGTGAGGAGCTGGTGCGCAATGTGGTCAGCGATGCCGAGAAAATCATTGCCGAACGCTTAGCGGCTATTGCAGCTGCCTGAGCCGCCAGCGAGGGAGCCAAAATCGGTCTGCCGGAGAGGGATCTGGGTAGTGTGCCGGCTTGGGGAGGTTCAGCCAGACTGCCAAGGGCCGTGGGGGCTCAGCATGCGCTTGATATGATTTAGCGCGCCAGAAAAATTGATGGTGCCGAGTCGCTGCGCATTAGGTTGGTGACAGAAGTGATGCCCCTGAAACAGCTTAAAGACCGCGCACAAGCCCTGGGCGAGGAGCTGGCGGCGCAACCAAGGCTCGCGGTAAAAGGCGTTTTGGATACTGTGGTCAACTTCGACTCAAAGACCCTCCAAGATTCAATCGAGGACGAAAAGCAGGCGTCTGGGAACACGCTCGACAGAGCCGATTGGCAAGAGGGGATGGCCGCGTTCTCAGAGAAACGCAAGCCCGTGTTCAATAGCGAGTAGTGGCAACGAACTGATCGACAGTCGCTGCATTGCTGTGGCAGCTTTGGAGAGAAGCGACGAAGTGCATTGTTTGAGAAGCGCAACATGAAAAATAATTGTTTGGCCTGTTTGTTATGGCTGTCGGCGCTGTCTCTGCAGGCCCATGCTGATGCCGCGAATTTCAGTGACGCTTACGGCTTAAAGCTACTAAACCAGATAAATTACTCCGCCTTTTTGACGACCTCCGGTCAGCCAACTGAGGCGGAGCTAGCGCAGATCGTGTCGGCCGGTTATGAACGAGTCATTTTTCTGGCATTTACCAACCACCCCACAGCCCTGAATCACGAGGACGACATCGTGAAAGCCCTGGGGTCTCAATTCATTCACATCCCGGTCGAATGGGAGTCACCCAGGTTGGCGGACTTCGACGCTTTTGCTGCGGTGATGCAAATGCCTGCAGGCGGAAAGACTCTGGTGCATTGTGAGGTGAACTTCCGGGCCTCTGTGTTTGGTTTCCTGTACCAGGTTTTGTACGAAGGAGCCGATTTGGATGAGGCAATGTCTCTGATGCACGCCATATGGATTCCCAATGACGACTGGGAAGCGTTTATTGCCCGGGTCATGAGCGATAAAGGGGCCGATTATCAGCCTCTTTAGAGCCGTGGCGCCCCTTTTTGCCTATCGCCTCCGTGAGGGGCGGTCTAGGAGATCCTATCTTTTGCAAACGTGCTGGTTTAATTTCAACAGCGTAAATTTCTTAGATTGTTCGATGGAGAGAGTGATGAAGCAGCTTTTTATGGGTTTGATTGTAGGAGTTATGTCGGCGGTATCCGCCCACGCAGCCGATGAGCCGGTCGTAATTGGGGATGTGGCAATGCCATTGGTGCAGAGCAGCGCGGCGTTTCAGCAGGTGGAAAAGAAGTTGGGCAAGTGGGAAGGCAAGATGACCCAAGGTCTGACAGGCGCGGTCATTGATGTTTCTTACGAGTGGCGAATGACCTCTGGGGGCAACACCATCACTGAGACTTTGGTTGAGGATGGCGTGGAAATGCTCACCACATACAGCGATAAAAACGGCGAGTTGGTGGTGCAGCACTATTGTGCGCTAGGCACTGAGCCGATCTTCAGCGTCAGCAGCGTGTCAGATAATGAATTGTCTTTGGCTCTGGATGAGTCGGCGAGTGACCTTCATGCGGAGCACGAGAGCTTTGTCACTTCGATGAAGTGGACCATGCAAGACGGTAACAATAACGCCATGCTATTTACCAACACCATCATGCTCGACGGAGAGTTGACGGAAAATTCGGCACTTCTTACCAGGGTCGAGTGAGTCACTAGAATAGGGAGGTCACCGAGTAAAGCGAGCTATCAGAGAAAGGTGACGCTCCATCCAACTTAGGACAAATAGAGCGGGCGTTTTGGCGAGCGAGCTTATGTTCGCTAGGCCTGCTCTTTCGCGTTGCTGCTTTTAGCGCCCGCACAGTCGGTTTACATTTCGCAACGATGCGCGATGTGCCTGCCTAATCTGAATGCGCAACGCCGTTGGCATACTTGACCAAGTGTTTGGCGTATCTTGCTAATCACTCCTCAGCACTTCGCGCTCTAATGTCTTCTGATGTTTAGCAACAGGAGACTAGCCATGAAATCACTAATTACAGCTGCGCTTTTGGGATTGGGCGCATCAGCCGCCATGGCAGCCCCCGGCAATTTCCAGCCGGGCGATGCCGACGCCAATCTCAGGACTTTGATTGAGCAACTAGGGGGAGGGACTGACACTAGCACCCCTGACCTTTCACAGCTGCTAACGAATTTGTTGGGGCTTTCTGGTGAGGGCTCTGCGGATATCGGGGCTTTGGTGGAGCAGTTGGCTGCTCTCGATTTTCAAGTACTGGCCGACGAAATTACCGCGCTGCGAGAGAGCCTGGGAATGTATCGCTACAGCTATGTGGGTGTGGCTGATGCGATGGTCACAGAAGACGAAACCGTGCCAGCTTTCTGGAATCTGTCGGAGATGTGTGAAGCCACATTTGGTGAGGGTGCCCGCTTGGCGCGCACCAGCGACATTGCCTATCTCCTCGAGGGTGGTGACTTTCCGCTTGAGGGCGTGGATCGGGCAATATTTAAATCTAGCCTCCCCATTCCCGTTGGTAACGGTCTTTACGACACCTTGGTCAATGCAGAGGTCGATCTTGATGGTGTGGTGATTTACGACGGTGCCGCTGATCGCTTTGTTGCTAAGGATCCGGCGCAATCGGCAAATCCCGCCTGTAGCAACAGGGGCGAATAGTGGCAGAGCTTATCCACAGAGGGTTTATTGTAACGGCCCTCACTTCTCACCTAGTATGGGGTGTGACCTGAGGGCCGACTTTTTTATGGACTTGCGTTACCAACAGCAAGAATGTGACTTAACCCTCCGGGAGGGTATCGCTGAGTACCACGCTTACCTAGAAGCCATCGGCAGAAAGGCCATGGTCGATCATGCGGGTAAGCGTCTCATCCTTGAGCACGACGCGACTCACGTGATTTTTGGCATGGATACCTCGCTAGAGCAGGAGGCGGGTCTCGATACCTGGCTGATCTTTGGATGCCAATACCAATGGCGATACCTCCGCGGTTATGCCCAACTGCCGGAGATCAAGGCGCTTTATAAGGCGCTGATAAAAGACGGTGGCTGGTTTCTATTACTCAAGCTTTATTTGAAATGCCTCGGCCTAAAGTGGCGGATTATTCGGCGCACTCGACGCATGACGCATAAGTGGCCTTTTCAGTTTCCCGAGGCATGGCTGGATCATCCTGTTGCGGCGCTGAGAGCGCAGCACGGCATCAGCATTTTGACGCCGGGGGAGCGCGCCACGGGTGATTTGCTGGAATGGAGCGGCCAGTACTGATCGATCGTCAGGGGGGTCGTGCCAGAGCAGAGTTGAGCCCGCAGACACATTATGCGGCCGATTGAAAAAAAGGCCCTACACGCATAGCGTATGGCTGATCTCAGCAAGCACAACAATTAATCAGAACAACGAAGGGGAAGTTCAGCATGTCGATCAGATCATTTATTGTCGCGGGCATTTTGGTGGCGTTAACGGGTTGTCAAGCCGACCCGGGTAACCAAGATGCCGCGGTCATCGCGGTCGCCAAGGCGGGCTACGACGCTTTCGCAACCGGCGATATGGAGGCATGGGCTGCCACCCAGGCACCTGATGCGCAATGGGAGATGCCCAAGGGTTTCCCTTATGGCGGCAACTACGAGGGTCCTCAGCAAGTGATTGAAGAGGTTTTCATGCCCATCGGTGAGCTCTGGCCCGATTTCAAGGTCGAGCCAATGGCGTTTCATGCTGCGGGCAATGTGGTGTTTATCGAGACCAAAATGACAGCGGGTGGTGTCATCAGTGATTCCATCCACAAAGCGGTCATCGAAAACGGCCAATACGCGGCGTTTCAAGTCTACGACGATGCTGGCTTCATGATGGCTCACTCCACTGTTGGGGCGAGTATCGGCAAGCAATATTACGAGGACGGCTCGTCCAAGCCCTTGCTGGCGGGCAGTGGTGGCAACGCGCAGATCTGGATGGACTATATCGCCGCGCATAATGCGAGGGACTTCGAGACGATCGCCGCAATGAACGCCGATGACTTCCGTGGGATCGCTCCCCATGGTGAGGTCGTGGATGGCAACGCCGCTCACGCTGCCTTTTTGCAAAACTGGGTGGCCACCGAAAACCCGCGATGGCAGGTGTGGTGGGTGATCGCCAATGACGGCGAGAACGCTGATGGTGTGATGGAGGAGTGGCTGGCGACAGGCAATGTGGTCACAACAATCGGGCCTGACGGTGCCGAACGCAGGGCTTACGAGACAATCGATGTGTTGCTTGAGAACGGCAAAATTAAAATGCTCAATGTGGCCTCTCAAACGATGCCAGAGTAGGAATTAATGGCTTGACCCCAAGGCTGACTGACGTATGTTGGTCGATATTCTGCTACGGGGCGAGCCACTGATAATCACAACAAGGAGGTGGAAAATGATGACCGTATTAAAGAAAGCGAAGTTACTTTGTGTTTTGGCCTTGGCTGTCCTCGCGCAACCCGCTGTGGCGGAAGATCTTCGTATCATTGGCGAAGATAAAAGCTTTGTCGCGACCCTGCCTTCCGGCGAGACAATCACCATCACACGTCAGATGACGGACTGCGCCAAGAACAAAGGCTGGTTGCAGCCACTGGTACCCGAGCCGGGCATTGTGCCGGTGACAGAAATCGAAGTGCTGAACGCTATCAGCGACCCCAAC
>CALKHC010000118.1 GCA_938091425.1 uncultured Luminiphilus sp.
CCCGCCAAACCGGGGTGGCGCCTTCACAATGCGCAGCGTCCCAAGATGCGGATGGTCGACCTCAGCAATGCTGTCGTTGGCACTCAGTTGCTCCTGAGCCAGCACTTCGTCGCGGTTTAGGCACTTCGCGCAGGGCACTTCCACCTCGCGCAGCAGTGCCAGTAATTCATCACTGGTGTACTTAAGGCACTTTTCTGCGACGAGGCCTCGAAAAATCTGCAGATTTTCAACGAGCTTCTGCATGGTGTTGAAGCGTTCGTCGCCGAGCAGATGCAGCAGCCCAATCGCCTTCAGCATGCGCCCCTGCATCTCCTGATTCGCTGCTGCCACGGTGATGCCGCCATCTTTGGTCAGCGTGAGGTCATACAAAATGTCGATCAGCATGCCGCCGGGGACAGCGTCTTCATCCAGCAGGGCGTGATTCTGGAACCCGTCGGGGAACATGAAAAATAGCCCCGAATCGAGCATGGAGAGGTCGATCAGTTGGCCCTCCCCGGTGCGCTCGCGGGCGAACAAGGCACTGGTGACCGCCTGACAAGCGGTATAGGCGGTGATTTTGTCGCAGAGTAAAGAGCGGATAAACGCGGGGGAGTCGTCGCCGCCCTGCGTGGCCGCCATCCCTGAATGGGCCTGAATGATCGGATCGTATGCGGGTGCCCGGCGCAGCGGGCCTTCGGTGCCGAAGCCCGAAATCGCCATGTACACCAGCCTCGGGTTGATGGCCCTCAGCGCGTCGTAACCCAGATTCAGAGTTTCCATCGTCCCCGGGCGAAAGTTGTGTATGACCACGTCCACCTGAGAGGTCATGTCTCGGATGACCGCCTGACCCGCCTCGGTTTTGAGATCGATCTTGATGGATTCTTTGCCGCGGTTACAGCCGGCAAACAATGAGGAAATGTCGCCCTTGCGTGCCCCGATATAGCGCATGGGGTCCCCTGCATCACTGGGCTCCACTTTGATCACCCGTGCGCCCTGCTCGGCGAGCATCATGCTGGCGAGTGCCGCGGTGATCATGGTGGAGAACTCGAGAATGGTGATGCCTTCCAGTGGTTTCATATCAATACCCGGATGAGTGTGGCTCTGCTAAGCGGTGCGGCGCTGGCTGAATAACGTTCTGCCTTTTAGAAGATGTTATGAGATGCGTCGGCTACCACTAACCTAGGTCTTAATCTTTCCAAAGGCAATCTCCTCTGCGCTGGCAGAGGCGTCTCGCCAATGTCATCCTGTCGGGTGAATAATCATAAAAATCTCATACGGGAACCCTCCCAATAGGAGACACATCATGAATCGGCTCTTATTGATTGCGCTGTGGTTTGTCATGGCCTGTGCCCACGCAGACGAGGCGGCGGTGCTTAATAAAGATTTTCTCACCATGATGCAATGGTTCCCCGGGGTCTATGACAATCAGGAGCAGGTGTACTTTGAGGCAGAGCAAGGGGTCGATGAGGCGCTGCGCCACGAGCGTATTCACCACGTTTTTGAGCCAGTAGATCTGCCCGCTTTTGGTGAGCACGTGTTTTATGTGCAGCAACATCTCAACGATGACCCTACCCAGATCTATCGCCAACGCATTTATAGCTTCCGGCCCGATTACGATGAGGGCGCCATCCGGCTGACTATTCATATTCCCAATGATGTAGCCTCATTAGAGGGCGCCCACCGCGATCCCACCAAGCTCTCGGATCTGCTACCCGACCAGACGCGCGTACTGCCTGGATGTGATGTGTTTTGGCGGCGGCAGGCCAACCATTTTGTGGGTTACATGGCGCCGGATGCCTGTTCCTATGTGTCTAGTGAGAGCGGCAAGCGCATTATTTTTAATGACGATTTGCTGCTGACCGAGGAAGCTCTCTGGATCAGCGACCGTGCTCAGGATGAAGACGGTAATCCGGTGTTTGGTCACCCAACCGGCGTTCCTCATAAGAATCGCAAAGCGCGGCGCTTTGAGTGCTGGATGACCGCCATGCAGCGTGACGGAGAGTGGACATTTCGCCGCGGTCTTGAGATCTATGATCAGGGCGGTATGGTGTGGCTGGAAACTGAGGAACAAGCGCCGCAGAAGGTGGGCATCAAGATGCGCAATGTGCGCTGGCCTTATGGCAATAATCGGCCTTCTCTCGTGCTGTATGCCTATCGTCCCGACGAGGACCGCGCCGTCTCTTACGCCTGGGCAGATCCGTCTGCGCAGCGCATTGGCCTCAATCTGAGGTGGATGCAGGCCAGCTGTACGGTGACTCCAAGGTGAATGTGATGTGTCTGCTCGATTTGTGCGCGGTGAAAAAGGTCAGATGGTTACCCCTTATGTGCTTGGCAGCGGCAATGCCGGCCTTGGCTGAAGAGCTACCTGATCCGGTTTCAGCGGGCTGGCATGGCAGATCGGTGTGCGAAGTGCTGCAGGAGGATTCCAAAATCCGCATATTCCGATGTGTTTTTCCGCCAGGCGTGGGCCACGAGCGGCACTTTCATCCCCGTCATTTTGGTTATGCGCTATCTGGCGGCACGATGCGTATTACCAATGACGTTGGTACCCGGGAAGTGACCTTGAACACCGGAAGCTATTTTTTCAGCGAGGGGATTGATTGGCACGAAGGGCTAAACGTCGGTGATACGGTGGTGTCATACCTCATGATAGAGCCCAAGTAACCCGCCGCCGGGGCATTGTGGTTGGCATTGTGCAAACCTAGGACTGGCGGGCCCTGTGGCGTGTTGTCAAAGCTCTGGATCAGCGCCGCGAAATCCGGCATATCTGCGGCCGAACCGGCAGGTTGAAAAATCTCGCTTCAAAGGCATCCAAAAGCCGCGATTATGCATAAAAAGCCCAGTATTCAGCGCAAATTGAGTGGCTTCTGTCATGAAAGCATTGGTGAAAAAACACGCCGAGGAAGGGCTGTGGCTCGAAGATGTTCCTATCCCGGTGGTGGGCGGTAATGACGTACTGATCAAGGTCCACAAAACTGCCATCTGTGGCACCGATGTGCACATCTACAACTGGGATGAATGGGCCCAAAAAACGATTAAGACCCCGATGACGGCGGGCCACGAGTACGCTGGCGAAATCGTCGAATTGGGCGCCAATGTTACGGGTCTTCAGGTGGGTGACATTGTCTCGGGAGAAGGCCACATTGTGTGTGGCCGCTGCCGAAATTGCCTCGCGGGACGCCTGCACTTGTGCCCCAACACCCAAGGGGTTGGTGTGAACCGCGATGGCGCGTTTGCCGAGTACGTCGTGATTCCGGCAACCAACGTATTCCGGCCCAGCGTCTATCTGCCCACGGACCTCCTGAGTATTTTTGACCCCTACGGCAACGCCGTACACACAGCTTTATCATTCAATATGGTGGGCGAGGACGTCATCATCACGGGTGCGGGGCCCATTGGCATCATGGCAGCGATGGTTGCGGGTCATTGCGGTGCCCGCAATGTGATCCTGACCGACGTGAATGAGTACCGGTTGGATCTGGCCAAGCGCATCGTTCCAAAGGTGCAGCCCATTAACGTAGCCAAGCAGGAAATTACCCGGAACTTTATGGAGAGTCTGGGCATTCTTGAGGGTTTTGATGTGTGCCTCGAGATGTCGGGCTCCCCCGCTGCCTTCAGAGATGTACTCAGCAAAATGATCAACGGCGGCAACATCGCCATGTTGGGAATCATGCCTGACGATACGGGCATCTCTTGGACTGACGTCGTCTTCAAAGGCCTCAACATCAAGGGAATCTATGGCCGTGAGATGTACGAGACCTGGTACAAGATGGTGATGATGATCCAGAGCGGTTTGCCGATTGAGCGCGTGATCACGCACCGCTTTCATTACAGCGAGTTTCAGGAAGGTTTCGACATTATGCGCTCGGGGCAGTCGGGCAAAGTGATTCTAGATTGGAAGGGCTGACATGAGTTATCAGGCAGTCAAAGAGAGCTACGCCGCAGAGATCGCCGATATCAAAGCTGCCGGGCTGTGGAAGACAGAGCGCGTCATCGCCTCTGATCAAAAGAATGACATCACGCTTGAGGGTGGTGCCAATGTGGTCAATATGTGCGCCAATAACTATCTGGGTCTCGCCAACAACGCTGAGGTGATGCGGGCAGCGAGTGACAGCCTCAGTAAATGGGGTTTTGGGGCCGCGTCAGTGCGGTTTATTTGTGGCACCCAGGGTATTCACAAAACGCTGGAGCAACGGGTCAGTCAATTTCTGGGGATGGAGGACACCATCCTCTACGCCGCGTGCTTTGACGCCAATACGGGTCTCTTTGAGACGATTCTGGGGCCCGAGGATGCGGTGATCTCAGACGAGCTCAATCACGCGTCCATTATTGATGGTGTCAGGCTCTGTAAAGCCTCTCGCTACCGCTATCGCAACAATGACATGGCCGATCTGGAAGCCAAGCTCAAGGAAGCGCGGGATAGCGGCGCTAGACGGATTCTGATTACGACCGATGGTGTGTTTTCCATGGATGGCACTATCGCCCAACTTGATGCGATCTGTGATCTGGCCGATGCATACGGCGCGATGGTCCATCACGACGACTGCCACGCGACCGGCTTCATGGGTGATCAGGGTCGTGGGGTTCATGAATACCGCGGTGTGATGGATCGGGTGGATATCATTACTGGCACCTTCGGTAAGGCGCTTGGCGGTGGTTCGGGTGGTTTTACTGCCGGGCGTCAGGAAATCATCGATATTCTCCGGCAGCGCTCAAGGCCCTATCTGTTCTCCAATACGCTTGCTCCCGCAATCTGTGCGGCGTCATTGAAAGTGCTCGATATGCTGGAGGCCTCAACGGCGCTGCGCGATACGCTCCACGACAACACGCGGTATTTTAGAGAGCAAATGCAGGCCAACGGTTTTGCAGTACCGGCGGGCGAACACCCCATCGTACCGGTGATGCTGGGCGACGCAGTGGTGGCGCAAAAAATGTCCGAGCGCCTGCTGGAGCTTGGCATCTTTGCCATCGGGTTTTTCTATCCTGTCGTGCCGCAGGGTAAGGCGCGCATCCGCGTGCAGATTTCTGCGGGCCACACCAAAGACGATCTAGACAAAGCGGTGGCGGCTTTTACCACCGCTTACGGTGAGATTGCCGCTTAGGAAACTCGCCGCGCTCAACGCCCCAGTTAAGTGGCGCTGCAAGGGCAAAGGGAGAGTGCGGCCACATTGAAGCGTGAACCGCTTTTAGTTCAGAACGTTGTAGCCTCGACCTCGCATGCAGTTCTTCACAATCTGATCCGCCTGCGCGCTGGCATTGGCACTCGCTGCCCGTCGGTTGCGGCTGTTGCGACTGGCTGCAGCAATCACGCCAACCCCCGCGCCTGTCTTGGCCCCTTTGGAGCCTGATTTGCCGCCGACTGCGCCTGCGGTAGCGCCTACGGCAGCGCCTTTAACCGCAGTGCCCGCAACGCTTTCCCTCTGAGGGGCGTCGGGTTGGTTTTGCACCGCAAGGCCCTCGCATTGCTGCAGGTCCATTTGATACTGGTTGTAGTCCTGTACCTGAGACATATCCACCACCACATTATTGGCGTGGGCTGCCTGAATACCGATAACCGTTGCTGAGACTATCGATAGCACTGTTTTCATTGTCACAACGTCACTCCTTGACACAAGCCGTTATGTTCACTGGGTGGGGCAGTTTAACCGGTTTGCCCCGCCACGGATGATGGGCGGGGCATCAAAAAGTGACAGTTTCGCTATTGGCGCGGGTAGGCCTTCAGGAACTGTAGCTGGGTTGTGTTCACGTTCACCCGCATTCCTGCAGTCTCTTTGGCGAAGGTCGCGTAAGCGGGGTGTGCGAACAGTGCCTGCTGGATTTGATCCAGCTGGGTCAAATTCTCTGCGCCCAGATAAACCCAGTTGGTGAACATGTCGTTACCGAAGCCGACTAGATCATTACCCCAGGACCGCACACCCACATCTTTCGCGGCGGCCTTCATCATCTTGGCATACGCCATGGCATACGCGCGCTGATTCTGGGGCTCGATGATCACGTCAAATTTGGCGAACACGAGATCCTGGTTCCAGTCGCCTTCCTCGAGGAGCGCGAAGCCCAGATATTCTCGAGTGGGGATCACGCCTGCTGCATTGAGATCAGCCAGAAACTCAATGGCACCGGGGCAGCTGCGGAAGATCTCAGCGGCTTTTTCCTGATCCGCCGCATTTTGGTAGGTGTTGATGAAAAAATGTGTTGATTGGTAAGCACCGTTAAAGACTTCTTCAGCCAGGCCGACGTCAGCCGGATAGGCTTTACCGCAGTCTGAGTCGTAGAACTTGTCGGTCGCCGCGACTACAGCGGCTGGGTTGGGTGCGATGAAATGATAAAAACCGTAGTACTTACTATTGGGTCTGTGGTCATCAGCGAGCGCGAGTGTGGAGAAGAGCGCTCCCAGTAGCGTGACAAAAATTTTCATGATGTTTCCTCTGAGTTTTGGTGGGCCGCAAAGTCCTTGGCATACGGCAGTGGGTTTGACGTTCCCTGTCTGGCTTGAAACTACGCAGCTTCTGCGCAGAGCTCCTTCATGCCATCAAAGGTCATGGTATCGACGATATTCCCGTCATTGTCGAGAATTTCATGGATCGGCCCGTCACAGCAAGGCCGCGGGCTGAAGAGGATGATCACATCTGTATCCCCACCCCCTTCATTGAGCTGGTTTTACTCTATGTGAACCACAAAAGGGTCGCTGCTTCTGTTTCTCTCAATGTTTGCGTCTGGCGCAACGGGCCAACGCTTTGGCGCATCGAGTGAAGGCGAGTGCTCGGTCGAGATCCATACTGAGACGGATTTCAGGGAGAGCCACTGCTCCGGAAGCACGGCTCCACTGACGTCGAGTCACGGAAGACCCCGATGCCAAGGACGGCATTCACTAACGGGAGGTGGTGAGATGGATCTGTATCAGCGAATGAGTGATCGCAGCATGGCGAAGCTCTACTGGATTGCCCGGCACTGTGGCGATTTCGCGACGGCCAATGATATTTTGCAAGCGCTTAAGCAGCGTACCGAATCTGAAGATGAGCGCCCGCAGCGCTGCAAGGTAGCGGCCTGAATCGTCAGTTGAAGAG
>CALKHC010000119.1 GCA_938091425.1 uncultured Luminiphilus sp.
GGTCTACCACGGCTACCAGGATATCGGCGTGGCGGTCTCGGTTGATGAGGGACTGGTGGTGCCGGTACTGCGCGATGCCGATTTTATGAGTATTGCCGATGTCGAGGCCGCTATCGCCAGCTTTGGTAGTAAAGCCCGGGACAAAAAACTGACCATTGAGGAGATGACCGGTGGTACCTTCACGGTATCCAACGGGGGGGTCTTCGGCTCGTTACTGTCCACGCCCATCCTCAATCCACCGCAAACCGGTATTCTCGGCATGCACACGATTCAGGAGCGGCCCATCGCGATGGATGGCGAAGTGGTCATACAGCCGATGATGTATCTGGCGCTCTCCTATGATCACCGCTTGGTGGACGGCAAAACAGCAGTTCAGTTTTTGGTCACCATTAAGGGCCTGATAGAAGATCCTGCGCGGATCCTTCTGCAAATCTAATAAGGGGATAAACCTTGTCTAACCCATTTGATGTGATCGTCATTGGCTCGGGTCCCGCCGGGTACGTTTGTGCGATCCGCTGCGCGCAGCTCGGACTCTCGACCGCAGTGATAGAGCAAAATGTGAATGAGCAGGCTCAGCCATCATTGGGTGGTACCTGCCTAAACGTAGGTTGCATCCCGTCAAAAGCCCTGCTGGATAGTTCGCAACGCTACGCGGAGGCCGCGGGACACCTTGCCGACCACGGCATTGGTGTCGGAGATGTCTCGCTTGATGTTGCTGGCATGATGGCGCGTAAAGACAAAATCGTGTCTCAGCTTACCGGCGGCGTGTCTGGCCTCCTCAAAGCCAACGGCGTGAACGTCATAACCGGCACTGCGGTGCTCTTGGCGGGGAGGCAAGTGGAGGTTACCGACGCTTCAGGCGAGAAGAGTCTTCACACCGCTGATCACGTTGTGTTGGCCGCAGGGTCAGAGCCTGCAACGATTCCACCTGCGCCCGTGGATGGCGATCGAGTGGTCGATTCAACCGGCGCCTTGTGTTTCGAGTCGGTCCCGGATCGCCTGGGTGTGATTGGTGCGGGGGTAATCGGGCTTGAACTGGGCAGTGTCTGGGCGCGACTGGGCGCAGACGTCGTCATGTTGGAGGCTATGGATCAGTTTCTGCCCAACATGGACGAACACATTGCCGCGGAATCCGCGAAGATCTTTGCAAAACAGGGCCTCGATATCCGGCTCGGCGCCCGGGTCACTGACGTCGCAGTCAGCAGCGATTCCGTCTCGGTGACTTACACGCAGAATGACAGCGATGAGACAGTGGAATTTGACCGTCTCATCGTCGCCGTAGGGCGAGCGCCGCGGACAGAAAAATTATTTTCGGCCGACTCGGGGGTGACGGTCGACGAGCGCGGCTTTGTCTTCGTCAATGATTACTGCGCTACTGAGGCGCCCGGTGTATGGGCGGTAGGAGATATCGTGCGAGGGCCTATGCTGGCGCATAAGGGCTCTGAAGAGGGGGTGATGGTGGCCGAGCGCATCCACGGTAAGGCCGCACAACTCAACTACGACGTGATTCCGTCGATTATCTACACCCATCCGGAGGTAGCAGCGGTCGGCAAAACTGAGCAAGACCTTAAAGCCGAGGGCGTAGACTACAAGGTCGGGTCATTTCCTTTTGCGGCAATCGGCCGGGCAATGGCCTCGGGCGAGACAGAGGGCTTGGTCAAGATTCTTTCCGATGCGAGTTCAGACCAGATTTTGGGCGCTCATGTTGTGGGGCCCTCCGCGGCAGATTTAGTCCAGCAGATTGTCATCGCGATCGAGATGGCAGCCAGCACAGAGGATCTTCAGCTTATGGTCTTCGGGCATCCCACGATGTCTGAAGCGGTTCATGAGGCGGCTTTGGCGGTTGATGGCAGAGCCATTCATATGGTGAATCGCGCCAAGCCTTAACACAGAAGTAAGACGGTTCCAGTTGCCCGATGCTGGAGCTGAGTGAGGTTGATCGGGCGTTACCCCGGGGGTGTTATGAATTTGCATGAGTACCAGGGCAAAGCCCTGTTCGCTGACTACGGCTTGCCGGTATCGACTGGCCACGCCGTCGACTCGGCTGAGGCGGCGGTTAAGGCGGCCAACGATATTGGCGGAGAGCGATGGGTGGTCAAAGCCCAAGTCCACGCGGGTGGCCGCGGTAAGGCGGGCGGCGTGAAGCTCGTGGACAGCGCCGAGGCAGCCGGAGAGTTTGCGGCTCAATGGTTGGGTCAGCGCCTCGTGACATACCAAACGGATGCCTCTGGCCAGCCGGTGTCGCGTATTTTGGTCGAATCCTGCACTGACATTGCCGACGAATTGTATTTGGGTGCGGTGGTCGATCGTGCCAGCAGACGGATCGTTTTCATGGCGTCGACCGAGGGCGGCGTCGAAATTGAAAAGGTCGCTGAAGAAACGCCTGACAAGATCCTCAAGGCTGAGATTGATCCACTGGTCGGTGCCCAGCCTTTTCAAGGCCGTGACTTGGCATTCCGGCTCGGTCTAACCGGCGTGCAGGTCAAGCAGTTCGTCACGATATTTATGGGGCTGGCAAAGCTGTTTGCCGACAAGGACCTGGCGCTGATAGAGGTCAACCCGCTCGTGATCACAGACGAGGGGAACCTTCACTGCCTAGACGCCAAGGTCGTCGTCGATTCCAATGCTCTGTATCGCCAGCCTGAGCTTGAAGCGATGCACGACCCCTCGCAGGAAGACGAGCGGGAAGCTCACGCTGCGCAGTGGGAACTCAACTATGTAGCGCTCGATGGATCCATCGGCTGCATGGTGAATGGCGCTGGATTGGCAATGGGTACCATGGATATTGTGAAACTCCACGGCGGCGCACCCGCAAATTTTCTCGATGTTGGCGGTGGCGCGACCAAAGAACGGGTGACCGAGGCATTTAAAATTATTCTTTCCGACGAAAATGTGAAAGCCGTGTTAATCAATATTTTCGGCGGTATCGTAAGGTGCGATTTGATCGCAGAGGGCGTCATTGGTGCGGTCGAGGAGGTTGGTGTCGACGTACCGGTAGTCGTGCGTCTCGAGGGCAATAACGCAGCTCTCGGGAGAGAGGTGTTGGCCGGGAGTGGCCTGAATATTCAGGCGGCAGAGAGCCTGACTGATGCCGCTCAAAAAGTGGTGGCGGCAGCGGAGGGAGCGTCATGAGCATCCTGATCAATCAAGATACTCGCGTGATCTGTCAGGGTTTCACCGGCTCGCAGGGAACCTTCCATTCAGAGCAGGCCATCGCTTACGGAACGAAGATGGTCGGCGGCGTGACCCCTGGCAAGGGTGGCCAAACCCACCTCGATTTGCCTGTTTTCAATACAGTTTCCGAAGCCATTGCCGAAACTCAAGCGCAGGCTTCCGTCATCTATGTCCCCGCCGCCTTCTGCAAGGACTCTATTCTCGAGGCAGCCAATGGCGGCATTGAACTGATTGTCTGTATTACTGAGGGTGTACCGACACTCGATATGCTCGAAGCAAAGGTCAAATGCGACGAATTGGGTGTCAGGTTGATCGGACCCAATTGCCCGGGGGTCATTACGCCCGGTCAATGCAAGATCGGCATCATGCCAGCCGAAATTCACTTGCCGGGCAAGGTAGGTATCGTGTCGCGATCAGGGACACTCACCTATGAGGCGGTCAAGCAGACCACCGATGTAGGATATGGCCAATCCACCTGTGTCGGCATCGGCGGCGACCCGATTCCGGGTTCTCACTTCATCGACATTCTCGGCTTGTTTCAGGAAGACGACAGTACCGAAGCGATTGTCATGATCGGAGAAATAGGCGGTACGGCCGAGGAAGAAGCCGCAGAGTTTATCCGCACGAATGTGACGAAGCCCGTAGTGTCGTACATTGCAGGCGTGACTGCCCCCAAGGGCAAGCGTATGGGTCATGCAGGAGCGATCATTTCCGGAGGCAAAGGCACCGCTGATGAGAAATTCGCCGCGCTGGAATCGGCCGGTGTCCGTACCGTACGTTCTCTGGCGGATATTGGGACCGCTCTCACCGAGGTGACCGGTTGGTAAACCTTATCGGCAGCTAAAGGCCCGCATAAAGCGGGCTTTTTTTGGCCTGCCGGTGGCCATTAGCCTTGAAAAACGCGCGCGAAGCCCCATTTCGAACGAACTTGCGAAGAGAAGGGATCTGTTCATGACTGCCGAAGCCCCCCAAACAATGGGTTTTCAAACTGAGGCGAAGCGACTGCTTCACCTCATGATTCACTCGCTGTATTCCAACCGGGAGATTTTTCTCCGCGAGCTCATCTCCAATGCCTCCGATGCCATAGATAAGCATCGATTTGCCGTCATCGCCGATTCGAGTTTGGGGACTGGTGTCGGTGACTATCGGATCAGGGTGGAAGCGGACAGTGAGGCAAAGACCATCACCATTGACGATAACGGGATTGGCATGTCCCGGGATGAGGTGGTGGATAATCTCGGTACGATTGCCAAGTCGGGCACCGCCGCATTTATGGAGCAATTGTCTGGCGACCAAAAAGCAGACAGTCAGTTGATCGGTCAGTTTGGGGTGGGTTTTTATTCGTCTTTTATCGTTGCGGACCGGGTGGTGGTCGTGACGAGAAAAGCTGGAGAAGAGGCTGCTACGCAGTGGGAGTCGGCGGGCGAGGATGAATTCACTATCAGTGAGTCCTCGAGAAGCTGCGCGGGTACCACCATTACGCTGCATCTGAAAGAGGATGCGGAGGAATTTGCGGATAGCTGGCGTGTGCGGTCAGTGATTAAGAAATATTCCGATCACATTTCTGTGCCGGTGTTGATGCCCGAGCCCCCAGCGCCAGCGGAGGATGATGAGGGCGCTGATGACGTGCCAGCTGAACCGGATTGGCAAGCAGTCAATGAGGCCAAGGCGTTGTGGACGCGCAGTCGCTCGGAGATCAGCGACGAGGAGTATCAGGCGTTTTACAAGCATATCTCGCACGACTTCGAGGATGCGCTGAGCTGGAGTCATAACGCCGTAGAGGGCAAGTTGGAATACACCTCGCTGCTGTATTTACCGCAGCGCGCGCCCTTTGACCTCTGGCAGCGAGAGGGGGTCCGTGGTCTGAAGCTGTATGTGCAGCGCACCTTCATCATGGACGAGGCAGAGCAATTTCTGCCCATGTATCTGCGTTTTGTGAAAGGGGTGCTGGATTCCAGTGACCTGCCTCTGAATGTTTCGCGAGAACTACTCCAGCAGAATCAGCAGGTCGACGCGATTCGCGGCGCATTGACCAAGCGGGTGCTGGACATGCTTTCGAAGATGGCGAACAAGCAGCCTGAGGACTACATCCGTTTCTGGGATACCTTCGGTGCGGTGTTGAAAGAGGGGCCGGCGGAGGACTTCACCAATCGCGAAAAGATTGCTGATCTGCTGCGCTTTGCCACGACCCGTGATGACGAGGCGTCTCAGCGCATTTCCTTGAAGCAATATGTCGAGGCCATGAAGGACGATCAGCAGTCCATCTATTACGTTGTGGCAGAGAACCATGCGACCGCAAAGAATAGTCCCCACATCGAAGCGCTGCGCAAGCAGGGGGTTGAAGTGTTGTTGCTGTCTGATCGTGTGGACGAGTGGTTAATGAGCCACTTGGCGGAATATGACGGCAAGACGCTCCGGGATTGTGCAAAGGGAGAATGGGATGAGAGCGCCGACGATGAGGATACCAAGAAGGCGCTTGAAGCGGCAGAAAAAGCCAGTGAATCCCTGATCGAGCGTATGCAGGGTGTGTTGTCCGATCGGGTCTCCGGTATTCGGCCAACCATCCGGCTCACGTCATCCCCGGCCTGTTTGACCGTCGCGGAACACGAGATGGGTGCCCAAATGCGACGCATTATGGAGGCGGCAGGGCAGGAAATGCCCGAAACCAAGCCCACCATGGAAATTAATGTTGAGCACCCGCTTTTACAGCGGTTGGATCAGGAGTCGGATGAGGATCGCTTTGCTGATCTTGCGCGGATTCTGCTCGATCAGGCAGTGCTCGCCGAGGGGTCGGTGCTTGAGGATCCAGCGAGCTATGTTGCGCGCCTCAATAAGCTCCTGGTGGAAATGAGTAGCGCCTAAAGTGCTGCTTACTCTTTGGCGCCACGGTGAGGCGGGTTCTGCGACAACCGATGCTGCCCGCACACTGACGGCGCGTGGCCGCGAAGAAGTGGTTGCGACGGCGGGCGATTATGCTGTCTGGGCGGGTATATCGGCGCCCGGGCCCGTCTCGCTTTTGCTGTATAGCCCCTATCGGCGCACAGCCGAGACAGCGGATTTGTTAGGCGAGTTATTGTTTCCGGGCAGTCAGAAGGTCGATTCCTCACTGGCACCCGGTGCGTATCCGGAGGCTTTTTCGGAGCGGCATTACGCCGGGCACGAGCACATCGTCATGGTGTCTCATCAGCCCTTCTTGTCGCAGGCAATCGGCCTCTGGACTGATGATGTCACGCTGGCACCCTTGGCGCCGGGAGGGTACTCGACATTGGAGGTCACTTGCCTTGCCCGGGGCGGTGCTGAGTTACGGCGGCATTGTCCGGATCCTCGCGCTCTCGCGAGCAGAGCCCAGGTATGAATGAGGGTCGCGCATTTTCGGTGACGGCTGACGGCCTTAGTTATGCGGGTCTCGAGTGGGGTGATCCCGGTGGTTATCCGATCCTTGC
>CALKHC010000120.1 GCA_938091425.1 uncultured Luminiphilus sp.
AGGTGGCGGATACCCGCTACACGGCCAGTGATGCCCAGTTTATGCGGGACATGATTCCCCACCACCAGCAGGCATTGGAGATGTCGCGGCTGGCGCCCGATCGCACCAACTCGATCGAACTGCTGGGGATCGCGGGCAAAATTGAGGCCGCGCAAGGGGACGAAATCGCCTTCATGGAGCAGTGGCTTACCAGCCGCGGCGAATCTGTCGATCGAGACAGCACGCACGGTCATCACCACACCATGCAGGGCATGGCAAGCAAAGAGCAGATAGCCGCACTGACTGCCGCCTCTGGCGCGGAGTTTGACCGTCAGTTCCTGTCACTAATGATTACTCACCATGAAGGCGCCATCGATATGGTGGAGGCGCTCTTGGAACAGCCGGGTTCCGCCTATGATCCAACGCTTTTTGAGTTTACGACGGATGTCACCAACGACCAGTCGAAGGAAATTGAGGTCATGCACGGCTTGCTGTTAGGTCTCTCTGATGATCCGCGGGCCAATCTCGCCGCGGGTCTTTTCGATGCCGAGGAAGCAATCTGGAATCTCCGTAAAGTCGCCGTGCTCAACAAACCGCCGGGATTCTATGACCCCGCCAACCCTGCTGAGCTGCCTGCCGAACGTTTTCTGCCGGCCGCAGCAAAATCGGCAGAGACGGATCTGGCAGTAACCTCCGACCCTGAAGCGCACGCTCATCACTTCGCCGAGAGTGGCCTCGCTCCCTCAGACGATACGGCTGCAGAAACCATGCCGGAAGCAGAAGCCAAGATCCTGGAAACTGATGAGAGAGAAGTCGGCGATAAACCCGATCCACGCTCACCCATGCTGAGCTTTTCTAATACGGACATCGCTTTCCGCGATAACATCATGGTCGCGGGTAGCTATCACGGCTTCAACATTTACGAGTTGGGTGGGGACGGGCTTCCGAACCTGACAGCGTCCGTTGTATGCCCGGGTGGTCAGGGTGACGTCTCTATCGTTGACGACCTGCTGATCCTGTCAGTTGAGGAAACGCGAGGCCGCGTTGACTGTGGCCTGGAAGGTGTTACCGACGAAATCAGCGAAGCGCGTTTTCGCGGTCTGCGTATTTTTGATATTTCCGATCTGACGCGGCCGAGGCAAGTCGGTGCGGTTCAAACCTGCCGCGGCTCTCACACCCATTCCGTGGTGTCCGGGCCTGACGCCGACGGCAAGCTGATTGTTTACAACTCGGGCATCTCTCGCGTTCGCGATGAAGAGGAGCTGACCGGCTGCTTTGATGAGTCACCGGGTGATGATCGCACCGCATTGTTTCGTATCGACGTGGTCGAAATCCCCGTGGATGACCCTGCGGCGTCCCGCATCATAGACAGCCCCACCGTATTTGCCGACCCGGACACCGGCGCCCTCGCCGGTCTTTGGCGCGGTGGCGATCATGGGGAAGATACGCAGGAGACGAGTCGCACCGACGAATGCCATGACATCACAGTTTTCCCGAGCCTGAATCTTGCTGCCGGGGCCTGTTCAGGCAACGGTATTCTGTTCGATATCACCGATCCCCGAGCGCCGGAGCGCATCGATGCGGTGAGCGACTCTGGCTTCGCTTATTGGCACTCTGCAACCTTCAACAACGACGGCAGCAAAGTGCTTTTTACCGATGAGTGGGGTGGTGGTACACGCCCAAGATGTCGGACCTATGATCCTCTTACTTGGGGAGCGGACGCCATCTACGACATCGTCGACCGCAAACTGGTATTCCGCAGCCACTTCAAGATGCCTGCGCCGCAAGCAGAAACGGAGAACTGCGTGGCCCACAACGGATCCATCATTCCCGTTCCGGACCGAGATATCTTTGTGCAGGCTTGGTACCAAGGTGGGCTTTCCATCATCGATTTCACCGACTCCGCCAATCCGTTCGAGATCGCCTACTTTGATCGTGGCCCTATCGACGCCACGGATCTCGTCACCGGTGGTTACTGGTCGACCTATTGGTATCAGGGGCGGATTTATGGCACTGAAATCATTCGCGGCATTGACGTCTTCGCCCTCACGCCTAGTGAACACCTGAGTGCCAATGAAATCGCCGCGGCCGAGATGGCCAATCACGGCGGTCTCTTCAATCCGCAGCAACAGTTCCCCATTACCTGGCCCTCAGAGCCTATAGTGAGCCTCGCGTATCTTGATCAGTGGCTGCGAGTTCATCCTGAGCAGCATCAGACGCTGAAGGCGCTTTATGAGACACTCCATGCCGCAGACACAATATTAAAAAACGAGGGGCAGGACACGGTACTCGCTGCGTCGTTGATCGACTGGGCCAACGCAACCGAACTCTCAACCGCAACGACGCTCAGAGATAGCTTGCGTGCGGTCAGTCGTAGACTCTCGATAGGTCCACCCACCCGGCTCATCAGTCAAGCCGCTCCCTAGGAGAACTCATGCCAGAATTCATTACCCGGGTCGACAGTACCGGGTTCTATGCAGGTCAGAATCGCTGGGTGGCGATCGCCGTTAAAGTCATCGTTGTAAGCTTGGTGCTGTGGGCATCACTTGCCAGCGACGCCGGCGCTATTTTGATGGACATCCAGTCCGGCACGATCGGCTACTTTGGTGGCTGGTATGTTTATGCCTCAGCGGTTTTCATGTTCATGAGCCTTGTGCTGGCGGTCCTTCCCCAAACAGGCGGCATTCGACTGGGCACTGATAATGTGAAGCCAGAATTCAGCCGCTTCGCCTGGTTTTCGATGATGTTTGGTGCGGGTATTGGGGTCGGCATGCTGACCTACTCCACCGCCGAGCCCCTCGCACACTTTGCAAACAATCCCGATGTCATCATGGGAACAACCTCGGCATTGGAGCGGGACAACCTCGCGGCCGCCTACAAGTGGACACTGCTCCACTACGGCCTGACGCCGTGGGGCTGCTACGCGATCGTCGGGATGTCTCTGGCTTATTTTGCCTACCGCCGAGACATGCCGCTCACCATCCGCTCTCCATTTACAGCGGTGCTCACCCCCGAGATGGCTAGACGCGTAGGCGCCGTCGTGGACACTGCCGCAATTCTGGCCACCATTATCGGTATCGGGGTGACCATTGGATATGGGGTCAATCAGCTCACTTTTGGCATGCATCAAATTACGGCCTGGGGCTGGCTGGTCACGGACGGCAGGCCAAGCTTGATCGCACTATCGCTAGCGGTGATCTTCCTCACTTTGGCTGCCATGCTCTCAGCCCTGTCGGGCATAGGTCGAGGGATCCGCTGGCTCTCTAACCTCAACATGGCCCTGTCGTGGCTGCTCTTGCTGATCTTTATTATGTTTGGTGCCACCGCCTTTGCCGGCGAAATGTTTGTCGCCGGATTGACAGAGTATTTGCGGGCAATACCCACGATGTCAGTTACCATCTGGGACGGTGGAGACACGTCAACCGCTCAGTCACTCAGTGACTGGCAATCCGCGTGGACAATTTTCTACTGGGCATGGTGGATCGCTTTTACGCCCTTTGTCGGGCTGTTTTTGGCACGCGTGTCACAGGGTCGAACAATCCGCGAGTACGTGGTGGGTGCCATATTGCTCCCTTCACTGATGTGTTTCGCTTGGTTTTGCATCATTGGCGGTACCGCGCTGGATCTCGAACTCCAGGGTGCCGCAGACGGCAAGATTCTTGGCGCTGATCTATCCGCCCAGCTGTTTGCCACAGTTGGCAACCTGTTCGCAGCGGAATGGGTGCTGCCGGTTGCCACCCTATGCGTGGTGTTGCTCATTACCTATCTGGTCACGTCAGCCGATTCAGCGGTGTTAGTCATTAACACCATTGTCTCCGGTGGCGCCACTGACGGCATCCGCGCCAGACACATTGTGCTGTGGAGTGTGTTACTGGGACTGGTGATTATCACTTTGCTGTTTGCCGGCGGCATGGACGCGCTGCGCTCGGTGATGATTATCGGCGCGCTGCCGTTTTCCGCGGTAATGCTGGTCATGCTCTGCGCGCTCGTTTATGCCATTTGGCAGGACAGTCGTTCAGCCGTCTAAACACTCTGCGGCCATATTCAGTAACGCCACCGCTGGCGATGATCCATCTACCCAGTATTGCGCATACCTGCAGCGATACCTGCCATGGTGACCATCAACGCCTGCTGAATATCGGTCTTGGTCTCTGAGCGTACTCGCCGCAACAGTTCGGCTTGAAGCAGATTGAGCGGCGCCGTATAGATATTGCGTAACCCAATCGACTGCTGCGCCCAGAGATCGTGAGCGAGCAACTCCCCGCTACCCAAAATCGTCAACAGGGTTTGAATATCCTGCTGCAGCTGGTTTCGCAGACGTTCTCCAACCGGGGCCAAATCAGGCTCGACGAGCAACTGATCATAATGCGCTGAGAGCGTGTGATCTGACTTCGCAAAGACCATCTCAAGCATAGACAGGCGTGCGCGGAAGAATGGCCACTCCTGAACCATATCCTGCAGGAGCTGCTGTTTCCCCTCATTCAAGACAACCTGTAATGCCTCCCCCGCTCCCAGCCAGGCCGGCAGCATCAGACGGTTCTGCATCCACGCAAAAATCCAGGGAATGGCTCGTAAACTCTCTATCCCGCCATCTGACCTTCGGCGCGCCGGTCTCGAACCCAAGGGTAAAGCGGCCAGTTCCTGCTCAGGCGTCGCCTGTCTGAAAAAGGGCACAAACTGCTCGTCCTCGCGAACCCAGCGCCGGTAGACGTCACAGGATTGTCTCGCAAGCTGATCCATCAGGGCGCGCCAGCTATCGTTCGGCTCAGGGGGTGGTAACAAGTTGGCCTGCAGGATCGCGCTCGCATACTGGCCCAACGTATTGACCGCGAGCGATGTCATGCCCAATTTCGTTCGGATCATCTCGCCCTGCTCAGTCACCCGCAGCCCTTGAGCCAATGTGCCGGGCGGCTGAGAGAGCAGTGCCTGATGTGCCGGCGCACCACCACGGCCAATAGTACCGCCCCGGCCATGAAACAGTGTCAGCGCGACATCGTGCAGTGCACAAGTCTCCACCAACGCCTCCTGGGCCCGATATTGCGCCCAGCCGGCGGCTAACATCCCAGCATCCTTCGCGCTGTCTGAGTAGCCGATCATCACCATAAGTTTTTTATCAATCCGAGCCCGATAAGCAGGATCTTCCAGTAAGGTGTTCACCACCGGAGAGGCATTTTCCAGATCCGTCAAAGTCTCAAACAGCGGAACCACCTGCATTCGCTCCGAGCAGCCCGTTGATTTGAGAAGTAATTGCACTGCCAATACATCTGACGGTGTCGATGCCATCGAAATCACATAAACACCCAATGCCTCTTCTGGTGTTGTCGAGATGACTTTAAAAGTCTCCAATACCTCGCGATTGTCTGCATCGAGGGGGCTATCCCAGGGAATGAGAGGTCTGGGGCTGCTCAACTCATGCTGCAACCACTTGACACGTCTGGCCTCGGTCCATGCGCTGTAGTCGCCGATTTCTAACATCTGCGTAATCGCTGTCAGCACCGAGCGGTGGCGGCCACTCTCCTGGCGAATGTCCAATTGAATCAAGTACGGTCCGAAACAATGGGCTCGACGCAGGGTGTCCCTTAGTGCACCGCGCGCTATTTCCACCAGACCACTCGCCGTCAGACTGTCAAAGCATGCCTGCAGCGGCTCGAGCAAGTCCTCGGGCGCTAGTGGCTCGGGTGGAGAGGCTCCGTGATTGAGCGCATGCTCAAGTCTTTGC
>CALKHC010000121.1 GCA_938091425.1 uncultured Luminiphilus sp.
CACTGAGCAAGAGCGGATGAAGACCACTACGGTGTATCAGGCGCGGACCGGTCTCGATACCTTCATGACGCTGTTGTGGGGCTATCAGAACTATCATGCGATCCATCATCTCTATCCCAAGGTCCCCTTCTTCCGCTATCGCCAGCTGTATCGCACATTGGAGCCGTATCTGGTCGAAAGCGGTGTACCGGTGAAGCAGCTCATCTAGTCACATGGGTGCCTCACGTCACCCCGACTCCGGATTCCGATTTTCAGAGAGTCATCCTCGGCTGTCTTCGTAAAAAACTCCGTGCAAGTGCGTCAAGCATTCGCCTGCGCCATCCAGCTGGCATGGGCCACCCTTTTTGACGCCTAAGCGCGCCCATTCTTGAAAGCTACGGCGTGACCGTGTGGTCGCGTGACCTTCACGTTCAGAGTGGTACATTGCGCCGTCAGCCTCGAAAACAAGTGTCAAGAGAGGGGCTGAACGTAAACAACAATTAGGAGAGTTGATATGAAAGCAATCATCTGCTGGGTCGCGGTGTGCTGTCTTGCTAGCTTCGCCAGCGTGGCAACCGCCGAGCGACTCGAAGTATTTCGTTGGCAGGCCAATTCCTCTTCTCCAGAGGGCTTGGTGCAGGGCATGATGACCGCCGCCAAAATGCATGAGAAATATGGCGCTACGGTAGGCATCTTCCGCATGGACGTAGGCAGCTCGGGCTACCCGACCTTCGACTATGTCTTGCGTTGGGATTCCGGTGAGGACTGGGCAAAGACCAAGGAGACCAACTCTAACGAAGAGTGGCAGGCTTTCTGGGCACAGGCTTCTCAGACTCCCTCGGGCACCTTGTTGTGGTCGATGGAAGCACTGAACTGGGACGAGTCAGTGAAAGCTGCTGACTTCGCACAAGATGGCCCTTACCGGGTTTACGTCTGGCAGCCCAATGCCGGCAAAGCCGCGGCCGTGTATGCCTCGTTTACTCAGGCAGCCAAAATGCATACTGCAATGGGTGCCAAAGTGAACATCTACCAAGAAGGCGTTGGTGGCAACGGCAAGGTGCACTACGTCATGTCATTCGAGGATTGGCGTGACATGGCCGACTTTGGCGACAAAGTGATGGCTAGCGAGGAGTTTCGTTTTCTCCAGGCGGCTGCGGCGGGCGCGGCAACCCCTATCGGCTCTATTCAGGGTGAACCGCTCTATTACACCGGTCGCTAGACCTTAATCAGAGATCACGCCCCGAGGGGGCGTGATCAACTTCAATAACCCCTTTTAGGAGAAATCTGATGAGATTTTTGATGGTGCTATGCGTTTTGTTGATGGGCACATTGGCGTTTGCCGAAGAAGAAGCGATGCGCGATGTCAAAACGGCTAACCCGTTTATTTTGCTGCACCCCGGGTCGCAGCAGGCCGCCGCTGAGGCCTACTACGCCGCGGTGGAGAAAAATGTTTTTAATGGGGCGATTCCGCTCAAGCACGCCCAACTTGCTGCGATCTCGGCATCAGTTGCCATGAAGTGCGTGTACTGTATTCCCGCACATACTGCCTTTGCCCGCGCAGCGGGTGCCACGGAGGAAGAAATTAAAACCGCAGTGGCAATTGCCGCAGACGTGGCGCTAAACAGCTCCATGCTCTACGGCAGCCAATACGATATGGAAGCCTTTATGAAAATGTTTGAGTGAAGATCAATCTGGGCCGCTTGAAGTCAGGCCTCTGACGCGTGAATCTCGAAGGAATTAAGGAGAATACGATGAGCAACTCAAAAACGTTTTTGCGGATCAGCACGGCTATGTGTTTGACGCTGACACTGGTGGTCAGTCAGGCCTGGTCGCGTCCGGCGATGTCTGTGCTGACGGTCAACACCAAGGATCCTGTGGCCTACCTGCAATGGGTGCAGAGTAGCGGTGAAGCGATCGCCGTATCGATTGATGCGGCGGTTGGCGGTATCTGCGTGCCGTCGGCGGGCTTTTACGGCCCCGGTGAGCTGTATTACTGGCATCTATTCGGTGACCATGCGACCGCGCTGGGTTCAGAGCAGTACAACCCGACGGTGATGAAGGAGCTGAAAAAACTGAAAGCAGATCGAGTCGTTTCCCGAGGTGATGCATACAGCGTGGTCATGGCCGAGCCTGGTCAATATGAAGCGGGCGATACCTTCGCTAATTGGAACATTGTTATATCGAGTGAGGATCAGGCTCAGTACGTAAAAGAAGTGGCACGCATGTCTGCCGCGGCGGATGAAAATGGTTTTTCCGATATCCGCTTTACGGTCTATAGCTACCTGAGCGGCGAGAATGCAGGCAAGTTGATGACAGTGGTCGAGGCGCCGAACGGCAATCGCCTTGGCGCCATGCTCGATGAGCTGGAGAGTGACTGGGCATCAGCCATTCTGGGCGATATGGCCAAGGTCAGGCAGTACGAGCATGGCTTCACCATGAACTGCCGAGTGGTCTACGCCGCAGAAAGCTAAGCGTTCGACGCACCGTCAGTATCGGGCGCTGGCTCAACGTGCAGCGCCCGCACTGTTTGCTCCAGCAAGTGCTCGAAGACACCGAAGTCACCTTCGCATCCTCGCAGCGCTTCCCGCCCAATTACGATCTCGATGTCGCCGCCGCGGTCCACCGCAACGCAAGGCAGTTGGCCCTGAACCTCAGCAGCGACATGATCGGGCAACTCATCGCGATGCAGCCAGTTGAGGGAGGCCGCAGTGCCTTTGCGTCGACGCCAGATAGATCGGCCCAGCGGGTTCCAGCCGTGAGACAGGTCACACAGCGCGCACTCTGCTCTTCCCAAACACTTATCGCGGAGGTGGCGGACTTCACCGATGAACGAGCCGTCTGCGTCATAGATCGCATAAAAAGTGGGTTCTGCAGCCACGGTGCTTCCCTTCAATCCGTTACGCGGAGATGTTATACCGTTTCCAGTCGACGCAGGTCAGAGGTTGTACAAATGGACTTCTCCTTTTATTACCGCAGAGCTCTGCACAGGTGCTCTCTCAGCTTTTTCTTCACGTTGTGCGCTGTATTTTGCCCGCTCGCGATGTCCGCAGGTGACGCTTTGACGTTGCAATTGACTCAGGCAGATCAGCTGACGCAAACGGTGACCTCACTTAAGCAACTCAATGCACGCGCCGGCGATATGCTCTCGCTGAGCTCTGAGTTTGGTGAGGGCTTTGAGTTCCGTGTGGAAACATCTCGGCGGTCCAATCATGGCAACAAGGTGATTCGGGGCGTGAGTGAGGCGGGCGGCCGTTTGACAATGGTCGTGACGTCGGACGGCCAGCTTCAGGGGTCACTCCGTGAGGGCGGCAATACGTATCGGCTGGTGCAGGAAGGCAGTGAAATCGTTTGGCATTACGCTGACCCCTATCTGGCTCGCCCCGTGGATCGGGGCGGCGTGAGATTGAAGCGACCCGACAAAACGGCGCCAGCCGCTGAATTAAACCTCGATCTCCAGCGCATGGAGCGCACAGTGTTGAAAGACCTCTCTGACGAGACGGTCCATTACCCGGTATTTGGGTCGGGCACGGCGACGCTGGACCTACTCTTTTACCACGAGACCGGCATGGAAACGCCTGAGGCGATTGCCGATCTGGTGACAGAAATCACCAATCAGGCCATGGCTGACAGTCAGATCGCTATGCGCGCCAATGTCGTGGCTGTAAAGCCGCTTGATATTGATCCCACGAAGCTACAGGAAGATGTACTCGATCAGATGTTCGAGGCGGAGGCACCGTTTACCGATATCGAAACTGACCGCGCTTTTTATGATGCGGATCTGGTAGTGGCGCTGCGCGAGAACATTCCCGAGGATGACGATGCCTGCGGGATCGCCCCCGTCGGGGTGCAGGATGGTGTGCCATCTCGAGATGCTTATGTGACAGTCGTGCAATGGTTGCCCATTGATAAAGCTCCGGGAGACACCTATTGCACAGACACCACCACCGCCCATGAGATTGGTCATTTGCTGGGTTCCTCCCACGAGCGTCGCATCGCGGAGGAGGAAGAGGTACAGGCCTATCCCTTCAGTTTTGGTCATTACCGTGAAGGGGTTTTCCACACCATTATGAGTTATGGCACCGAGCCCGAGAGCGCGGTTTTTTCCAATCCTAACCTCACTAGCTGCAGTGGGCAGGCCTGCGGCGTCGCTGCGGGCGATCCTGAATCAGCTGACAACGCCCGCGGCTTTGCGCAAACCCGCTTCATGTTGGCGGGGTATCAGAGTGACGCAGTGGCGCCAGAGCTGGTGTCAGACTTTCGCATTGCTGATGGAGCGCTCTCGATCAATCCTGATTATGACGGGGTGTGTGAACGCGATGATGGCAGCGAGAGGGTCAAGTCCGGCCATGCCATTTTGAATCAAACGCCCCACACGATTGAGATACGGGGATTTTCCGCCCTTACCTCGATAGGTACCACAGAGACCTCTACCTATGAGCCGGGGGAGGTTTTGCTGGGCCCTAATGCATACCAAACCCTGACGCTTTGTGAGCCGGCTGGTGTAGCGAGTCGTTTTGGCACCGATTATGTGGAATCTTGGGTGACCTACTACGACCCCACGGCCGACAAGTTAATCGAATCACTCCACCTGCTGTGGGATGACGATTATGACGGCACCTACGCCGAGGTAAGAACTACTTCATCGAGTGAGGGGGCGGCCGCAGGGCATACCAGCCGCCTGGTCAAAACCGGAGCCTCGCTGACCGTCAACTTTGCACCGGCCAGCGGTTATCGACTGCTGAGTGTGAATAGCTCCTGTGGCGGCAGTTTGCAGGGCACTGCGTTCACGTTACAGCAGGTCGTTGCCGACTGCCTGTTGGAGCCCAAATTTGAGCCCGCACTGGCGGCAGGAGAAACCTTGCGACTCGCACTTGAAGAGCCAGTCGCGGGCAGCGTTTATTCAGGCATAGGTAACCTGCGCGGTTGGTCTGTTGCCACTGGAGGGGTCGATCGCATCGAGATCTGGTTCGACGGCGTTTATGGGTTTGACGCCCCCTACGGGGGGGCGCGAGGCGATGTGGGGAATATTTTTCCGGACATTGATAACTCTTCCCAGTCCGGTTTCTCGCTCGCCTGGAACTACAACAACATGACCCCGGGGGAGCATGTCATCACCGCGCGCGCCTATAACCAAAACGGTCAATTCACGGAGAGTAGCACCTCCTTCACGGTGACCCGCTTCCACAAACCGTTCTTGGGTGCTGGGGATCAGGTAGACCTGTCGGGTGCACAATGCTCGGTTTCTGACAGCCAGATTTCACTGGGTGATGCCGTGATGGATGGCAAGGTCTACGACATCTTGTTGGACTGGCGCACAGCGGCTCAGGATTTCCAGATTATTGAGATCCGCTAGCCCTTATTGATCTTTGCCCGAGGCGCCCTATGGTTGGGCGTTGTCGGCGGGCCAGAGCCTGATTAGGGGCGCCGCCGCGTCTCCAGATGCCAGCTTTTGACGAAGCGCGTCTCGCTCAGGCTGCAAGGCGGCGCGCGCCTTTTCACGCACGACTCCGTAGCCTCTCAGTGTTTCGGGGAGCCGAGCCAGATGGAGCGCGTCATCTTGATGGTCGGTGCCGAGATGGTTCCGGATCAGGTCAAGATCGTCGAGATAGTTATCGAGGTCCGACCGGGCCGACCGGCGTTCAGCGGTCAATGCGAAGAGATCGAGGGGCGTATTGCGGAGTCGCCGTAATGCAGCGAGCAATCTGAAAACGATCATCATCCAGCCGCCCAAGGCTCTTTTTCTGACACGGCCCGTTAAGTGATCGATGCGGCTGAGAATGGGCGGCGCCAGATGGAATTGCAGGCGGTACCCGGGCTCAAATTGGGCTTCGAGCTCCGCGCGAAACGCATCGCTCGAAAACAGGCGGGCGACTTCATATTCATCTTTGACGGCCATCAGCCGGTAGAGCTGCTTGGCGACGACATGGGTAATCGACTCAGAATAGCTGGCTTGGGGGTCTTGTTGCCGGATGGTATCCACCTGGTGTCGATAGGCCTTGGCAAGCGACTCTGACTGATACGCCACCAGTCGACGCGCGCGATCATCAACGAGCTCGTCCAGCCCTATCGTTTCTGCCGGCTCATTTTTCTGGAGGCTTTGATCGGAGGGCTTGAGCAAGGCCAGCACCTTCTCCGGCCAGACGGCGAAGCGGCATCCCATGATGAATGCTTTTTGATTCGCCTCTATCTCCACCCCATTGAGCGCGATGGCGGCGTTCAGTGCTTCGGCGCTGACGGGTACCTTGCCCAATTGATGTGCGATGCCGAGCAGGAACAGATTGGCATAGATTGAGTCGCCCAAGAGTCGTGATGCCACCAGACTGGCGTCAACAAACGTCACCTGGTCGTTACTGCATTGCTCGAGAATATGGGCTCGCAGAGCGGTAGTGGGCAGCTGCGCATCGGGGTCATGTATGAAAGCCGCAGTGGGTTGTTCTGCGTCATTGATGATTGCGTAGGTTCGGTCCTCGGCGGTTTTCCCCATCGTCTCGTAGCTGGCGCTGACCACCAGATCACACCCAATCAGCAGGTCGGCCTCTCCGGCGGGTACTCTGACGGCCTTTATATCAGTCTGTTGCGGCGCCACTCTTGCATGACTCACAACGGCGCCAAATTTTTGCGCTAGCCCCGTTTGATTCAGCGTCGCACAGCCTTTCCCCTCAATGTGGGCGGCCATGGCGACTAATGCCGTCACGGTGAGCACGCCGGTGCCACCGACACCCGATACAACCATGTTCCATGGCTGGGCCAGCTCGGGGGTTTCGGCGGGCGGGAGCGGCGGGAACACCACCTGCGTGCTGTCAGCGCCGGGAGATTTCTTCAGTTTCGCGTCGATCACCGAGACGAAGCTCGGGCAAAATCCTTTCACACAGCTGTAATCGAGATTGCAGGCTGACTGATTGATTTGACGCTTTCTCCCCAGCGCTGTTTCCTTAGGCATGATCGATAGACAGTTCGATTGCACGCCGCAGTCACCGCAGCCTTCGCACACCTCGTCGTTGATGACGATGCGACGCCCCGCCTCTTTTTGAGGCAGCCTTTTTAGTTTGCGTCGCTTTTCGGCCGCACAGGGTTGCTGGTAAATAATGACCGAGCACCCCTCAACCTCCCGAAGTGCTCTTTGCACGGCATCTAGATCATCGCGATGGTCGAGGGTGAGGCCCTGAATTTGCTCTAATTGTCCGCGATGGTGTTGCGGCTGATCAGACACCAGCGCGATGCGATGGACGCCCTCGCCTCTCAGCTGTTGGATCAGATTTTTGACCGTGAGTTGACCGTCAAGGGGTTGCCCGCCAGTCATGGCGACGGCTTCGTTCAGCAGAATTTTATAGGTGATGTTGACGCCGGCCGCGATGGCGGCGCGGATCGCCAGAATTCCGGAGTGAAAATAAGTGCCATCCCCCAGGTTTTGGAAGACGTGCTGAGTATTGGTAAAGGGTGCCTGACCCAGCCAGGTGACACCCTCGCCACCCATCTGGGCAAAGGTGTGGGTATTGCGATCAGGCATCCACGTTGCCATGTAGTGGCAGCCAATACCCCCCATCGCATGACTGCCTTCAGGTACTTTGGTCGAGGTGTTATGGGGGCAGCCCGAGCAAAAATGCGGAGCGCGTGCGGCGGGGGACTGGTTCGCGGTCAGTGCGCGTTCCTTCTGCTCGATCCAGGCGATACGAGACTCCAGATCCGCACTGGTGAAAAAACGTCGCAGACGACTGGCTATGGCCAGAGCGACCATAGCAGGAGTGAGCTCGCCAGTATTGGGCACCAGATCGGCGCCACGTTCGTCGAATTCCCCGACTACGATGGGGCGCGCTGCGACCGGATAGTTGTAGAGCTGTGATGTCAGCTGGTCCTCGATCACAGACCGTTTCTCTTCGACAACGAGCACTTCCTCGAGCCCTTCGGCAAACTGATGAATGCCCTCGGGCTCCAGCGGCCACGGCATACCCACTTTGAACACGCGGATGCCAATGGCTGCTGCGAGCTCCTGGTCAATCCCCATGTCCTCCAGCGCCTGCATCACGTCGAGATAGGCTTTGCCTGAAGTCACAATCCCCAACCGGGGATTCGGGCTGTCTATCACCACATGGTTCAATCCATTGACGCGCGCAAATTCCCGCGCCGCATAAATCTTGAACTTGTTGAGTCGTCTCTCCTGCTCCAGCGGCTGATCGGGCCAGCGCGCATGTACGCCCTCTGCGGGCAGCTGAAAATCCTCGGGGATCAGAATGCTGACGCGGGACGGATCGATATCCGCTGAAATCGCGGAGTCCATATTCTCGGTAATTGCCTTGAGGCCCACCCAGCAGCCGCAGTAACGAGACAGTTCCCAACCAAAAATCCCGAGATCGAGAACCTCCTGAACATCGGCGGGCGCCAGCACGGGAATTGAGGCTCCCATAAACATGTGCTCTGACTGATGTGGCAGCGTGGATGATTTGCAGGCGTGGTCATCGCCGGCGACCGCCAACACGCCGCCATAGCGGCTGGTACCAAAGGCATTGGCATGCTTGAACACGTCCATGCTGCGGTCTACGCCGGGCCCCTTGCCGTACCACATGCCGAAGACCCCGTCATAACGAGCCTCGGGGAAGAGGGTGGTCTGCTGACTGCCCCAGACGGCGGTGGCGGCAAGCTCCTCATTAATGCCCGGCTGAAAGTGGATGTGGTGGCGCTCGAGAAAGGATTGCGCCCTCCACATGGCCTGATCGACTCCCCCAAGCGGGCTACCTCGATATCCGGAGACGAATCCTGCCGTATTGAGCCCCCTCGCGGCATCCCGCTGGTGCTGCAGCATCGGCAGTCTGACCAGCGCTTCAATGCCCGTCATATAGGCCCGGGTTTGGTCTAGGGCGTATTTATCGTCCAACGATACGGCTTTGAGAAAAGATGCTTCGGCCTGCCCCATGACGCCCTCTAAATGTAATGGTTAGCAGAACATAGTGTGGCCGGGAGCGAGAGGTATTCGTATTCGATTTGTGGCCTTTATCCGATTTTAGTGGGATATTTAGTCTTATTAATAAATATAAGAGAATAAAAATTCTATGAATTTACAGAAAATCGATATTCAGATTCTCAGGGCGCTGCAGCGCGATGCCACTATTTCTACCGCTGATCTCGCCACGCAGGTCCACCTCTCCCAGTCCCCCTGTTGGCGCAGAGTGAATAAATTGGAGGAAGCGGGGGTGATTGATCGACGGGTCGCGTTATTAGATCGCCAAAAGCTGGGGTTGGAGGTGGTGGTGTTCGCCACCGTTAACTTGAATCAGGTGGGTAAACAGAATTTACTCGCTTTCGAGCGCAGCGTGGAGTGTCACCCAGAAGTCGTGGAGTGCTACACCATGGCGGGGATCTGGGACTATGTGCTCAAAATTGTGTGCCGCGACATCCGGCATTACGAAGATTTCGTGCGCAACACTTTGTCGGCGTCAGATGCGATTCGGGAGCTGCACTCTCACATTGCCGTGACAGAGATCAAGAATACGAGTGAGCTACCGTTGCTGATGGAATCGGAATAAGGAGTGATCACACCCTTAAGCCGGCGCGGGATACCGTCCGTAACGGAGCTAGTAAATATTTTGCGCCGGGAATAACGGCTCCGATGATTCAGGGTGCGTCATGCGGTCTGAGAAACCAGCACAGTGCCTCGGCCTGACTGGGCCACGGTGCCTTGTGTCGGGCCTCTGAGGCCTGCAGGCGATGATGATGTGGTGCGCCGCTCGACAGTGCCTGCTCCGCAATGTCCAAGAGCTCAACAGGCGAACGGCAATTCGCTGAGGACGCTTTCGGTGACTCAGCCAGCATAAAGTTGTCGAGCGAGGCGGGCGGCGCTTCGTTACAGTCACGGTGTTGCCATAACCCTGTTTTGGTGTCGAGGGTATACGAAGGCAAAAGTCTGCTGCCCCATCTTGCAATTAGCGTCATCGCACTTAACACGTAATCAACTTCCTCCTCAGCACTCAGCCAGTGGAGGTTGAATCTCACCCAGCCGGGGCGAAGGCAGCCAAACCCGCGCCTCACCTCGGCAGCCAGCGCCTCGGAATGCTCGGGTGTCAGATCGAGCAGAGTATGGCCGTAGGGCCCGGCGCATGAGCAACCGCCCCTAGCCTGAATCCCAAACAGATCATTGAGCAACCGCACCACAAATCCGTAGTGCAGTTCCCCTTCATTAGATCGAAATCGCAGCGAGAAAATGGGCAATCGCTCCGCGTTGGCAGGTCCGAGCACTTCCAGACCTGGCGCTCCTTGAAGCTGCGCTCTGGCTTGCTCCACATGCTGCTGTTCTCTCTCGGCGATGACCTCATAGCCCACCTTTTTGGGAATGCTGATCGCCATGGCGCCGCGAATGGATTCGATAATGCCGGGTGTGCCGCCCTCCTCCCGATGCTCGGGTTCCGGATGCCACTCGTGCCAGTCGGGTGTGACATAACGCACCGTGCCGCCGCCGATTTGGGTAGGCACAGCGTTGTTCAGCAGACGGCGCTTGACCGCCAAAACCCCACTACTGCCCGGGCCGCCGATAAATTTATGCGGCGAGAAAAAAACTGCATCAAGCGGGGCGTCTTCTCGATTCATGTTGATGGGCAGATAGGGCGCCCCGGCGGCGTAGTCCCAGACGGCGAGTGCCCCGTGCTGTTTAAGGATCTGTGTAATGCCATGAACATCCGATTGAATGCCGGTCACATTAGAGGCCGCAGAAAAACTCCCTATGACAAGTGAGCGGTCCCGGTGCTGGCGGAGTGTCTCGGTGAGTGCTCGCTGATCGATACCACCCGCAGCATCGAGCGGTATTCGAATCACATCGGCAGTGGTCTCGCGCCAAGGCAACTCATTAGAGTGATGTTCGTAGGGGCCGATGAGCACGAGTGCGCCAGTGGGCGCTTTATCCAGAGAGTTGGATAGTTGGGTGTCA
>CALKHC010000122.1 GCA_938091425.1 uncultured Luminiphilus sp.
ACGCCCGTCGGCCCGAACAAGCCCTGCTGCAACTGCTCCAGGATGCTCCTTTACCGTGCCGATGTAGGTTTCAACCAAACTTGGCGTCACGGCTACCAAGGCTGCGTCATCCTGCTGCGCAAGCACCTCGAAATTTGGCCCCCTCACGGAGTAAGGCTCAAAATCAATCGTTACTATTTGACTGCCCTGCTCAACAGTATGCTCAAACGCTGCAGGGCCAGCGGCTGACAGCATGGTAGCGAGCACTATTCCCAGACAGAGGCAACTGCGGGGTAACCAATCAGAACTCTTCTGGCTTAGGTAGCGCACAGCGATAGGTGTCATGGGTTTGTCCCCTCTGCGCCTGTCGTGGCGCCAACAGCCCAAGCTTAACAACACCTAGCGGATTTCTATAATCTCGAAGCCCTGCTCTGCTCTGCGCCACTTCAGCATCAGGTCAAGCAAGGAGCCATCCACTCGGGCATCAACGATTGAGATTTCATCCGAGGAGACCGTGCAGCTAGCACCGTTAAGGTTCACGGCGTCGGGGTCTGCAATGAAAGGGGAGGCAAACCGCACTACCTCAAAGCTGGCCGAGCTCTCCTGAGTCTCTCCCTGCGCGTTATAGGCCACCGCAGTGACATTGTGAGGGCCAGCTGCGAGCCCGCTGTAGTTGTACGCCAGGGAAAAACCGGACTCGCTGGATCCTGCCACATCTGGAAAAGCGCCACCCACATCCCCGCGGGAGCCCCCATATGGAGCCTCAAACGCCAGCACACCATCAATCAGGATCTCGACTTTGGTGATGCCCTCGGAGGCGACAGCCCATCCGCGTAAGTTGCCTACCCCCGTATGTACCTCTCCTTGCAGGGGCTCCTCCAAAGCGACCCGGAATACACCGGGATCAACAGGCTGCTCATCAGCACTTAACAGATCCATATAGTCCGAAAACGTCCCGTAATCGGCTGAACCTGCCGAGATCACTTGGCCGCCTCCATGACCTGAGCCGCCAGTAATCTTTGACAGTACCCTGTTGGCTCGCGCGCCTTTAGTCGGGCTGTTCACATAACTGTCGAACACACCATGATTTCCCGAGACTGAGCTCGTAAATCTCAGCGCAGTGCCGCCAGCCTGACCGCCTGATACATGGCACGTGATGCACTTACCTTGAACAATCGAGTCAACATCGCTGGCGTAGAACGCCTCTGCCGTCTGGCCCGCCGCGGTGTTAGCCACGAGCAGCCACATCAACCCCGTAACACGCATTAGCCCGACACAAATCGGACTCTGTCTAACCCTCCTAGTCATATCACTCTTCTCCCTGAGTCAGTTGAAATCGCAAACCCTAGTGGACGTCTATACGCAGCAACAACCAAAAAGCGCACAGTTTTGTTTACTTTTTCGCAATGCACCCGCCAGAGGGATTCGCCGCGTTGTGATTAATACTGGACTGCACCACCATGTAACCTACGGCCATGGATACGGCGAGAACACGCCGCGTGCCACATGGCTGTGGTGTCAAACCAGAGCAAAGGAGTGACGAACAGGCATGAGATACAAAGACCGAAGTCATCTGGCCAGGGGCATATGTTTGCTGACAATGCTATATCTGACGGCCTGCAGCAGCGTCAAGACAGTCGCTCCTTACGATCGAGGCTATCTCGCTGAAGACGGCATGAAATGGGATGAAGGAACGCGCAACGCCAAGCTGAAGGGCCATGTCTACACCAGCAAAGAGGCATCATCCGGTGGCGCAGGCTCGGCTGGAGGCGGCTGTGGCTGCAACTAAACCGCCCGCGCTGACTCAGCTTCCGGGCTCCAGCCCACTGATGAAGCGCCTGGGCGCCCGCCTTTTGGCACTACCTGCATACCAGACCGGGACAGCCCTCGCCGACGCACCACCTGCCTTTACGGAGGTTGGCCTCCGCTACACCCATTACTCGGAAGATAGCATCGATCAGGACGCGGTCATTTTTGGTGCGACGGATCGTTACGATATTGATGTCACCCAGCTGTGGATCGAGGCGCCCGTAGGCGCGAGCTGGTCGGTCGCACTCGATGTGCAAAATGACTACCAAACCGGCGCCTCGCCCTGGTTTGTGGGTGCACAACAGGACGGCGAGCCCGGCGTCATCATGAGCGGCGCCAGTATTCAGGACAATCGCGTGGAAGTTGGCGTGACAACCCGGTATTTCTGGGCAGATGGTAACGCGGGTTTCTCCGTCAGCCACTCCGACGAAGACGATTATGAGGCCACGGCGCTCGCCTTTGATGCATCGTGGAATACCGCAGATGACGCGCGCACCTGGAGCACGTCCTTTAGCAGCTCACGCGACACGCTGAACCCCACGCAGGGGGTGATCCCCGTCTTCATCACCGAGGAAGATCTTGATACGCAGTCTGCTTACTTCGGGGTGTCGCAGATCCTGTCGCGGACTGCGATTGCACGCATCGGCTTGAGCTATACACTCAGCGAAGGCTATCTGTCGGACCCCTATAAGTTTCGTGATCAGCGACCGGATACTCATGAGCGTCTCTCGCTATCGGCTGGTTACCGTCGATTCTTGATCGATTCAGATGCCTCGCTCCAGATCGATTACCGCTACTACGCTGACACTTGGGGCACAGACTCCCACACAGTGGAGCTCGCCTGGGCACAGAATCTGCCCGGGGGCCTGCTGACGCCATACGTGCGCTACTACACCCAGCGCGAAGCCGATTTCTTTAGCGTCATCGCCGATACCGAGGCACCGCACTACGCGGATGATTACCGCCTCTCGTCATACGGCGCGGTGACACTGGGCGCGCGGTGGGCGGTTGCCTTGGGTGAGAACTGGACGCTGGAGCTCGAGGCAGAACGCTATATGACCGATGCAGACTGGGGCGTTTTTCATGGGGACGCCGCACCCGCATTGGTCGACTTCTGGCGCGGCACGGTCGGGATCATTTGGCGTTTTGACTGATCGTCCCCTAAGGCTTGAGCAACACTTCAAGAGCATGGGCGGACCCGCTCGCCTCGTCATCAACGCACCACCCGAGCAACAGCTGGATCTAGACAAGATCGCACACCTGGTGCGCACCCTACTGGAGACGCTGGAGGCGCGGTATAGCCGCTATCAGGTTGAAAGCATTGTCAGCATCATCAACCGGCGCGCAGGGAGCGGTGTGTTCACTGAGATAGACCCCGAAACTCAGGCATTGCTCGACTTGGCTGGCCGGCTATGGGATGCATCGGGAGGCCTCTTTGATATCACCTCGGGGCCGCTCAGGCAGGCGTGGGACTTTCGAGCGGGCGGCAGTGCCGACCCCACTCAAATCGACTCCGCACGCCTACTGGTGGGCTGGGAAAAAATCGAGTGGCAAGCATCGAGTTTTCATTTGCCGACTCCGGGCATGGAGATCGATCTCGGCGGACTCGCCAAAGAATATGCGGCAGACAGCGCTATCAGCGTGATGCGGGGTCTGAAAGTGACCTCCGCGTTGATTGAGCTTGCAGGCGATGTCGCCACTATCGGGGATAGCGAAGACGGCACACCCTGGCGGGTAGGTATTCAGGACCCCGACGGCGTCGGTAGTCTCTGTGCGGTGCAACTGTCGAACGCAGCCATTGCAACGAGTGGCAACTATGCGCGGCGGATTGACCATGAAGGGAAGCAATATGGCCACCTAATCAACCCCCAAACCGGATGGCCCGTGGAGGGCCCCATCAGTGTCAGCGTACTCGACAGCCACTGCCTGACTGCGGGTGCGGTGGCGACGGTGGCGTGTCTGCACTCGGAAGAGCATGCGCACACGTGGCTCGAACAGGCTGCCCTTCCCTGGCTAATGGTGTCGAGCACGGGCATGCGAAGCGGCCCCATCGCAGACCGAATGCCTGCCCCATCGTAAACTGTCACCTTTAGCGGAAGCACTCCGCGCTTTTATTGCTAGTATCGCGAGTTGGTTACTGGCTTGATGCGCAGCCAAGGCCTCATTAGCTACCCTGACCACTGAACTCCCTTGAAAATGGTAAAGACCAAAATGAATTTGATGCGACCTGTTCACGTCGTTCGGTCCTCGTGGCTAAGCGCACTGATTACACTTTGCTGGCTCATCGGCCATGCAGCCCCTGCAACTTTGCAGGCGCAGGAAAACGTGGACAAGGACCCCGTCGAGGAGCAGAACGATGCAGGCGGAGCTGGAGCAGAAGGGGCAGAGGAATCGTCCCCACCCGCCAAACTTAAGCCATGGCTGATCACCCCTACCCTGTCGGCCGACCCTAAACTCGGCGCCAATATCGGCGGCCTAATTGCCTATCTTAAAAAACTAGACGCCGAATCCACGCCGTCGATGACGGGACTCTCTGTCTCGTATTCAGATAGCGACTCAATGACCGGCGCGCTTTTTTCTCAGCTTTATTGGAGAGCCGATGCTCGGAGGCTCAGCCTTTTAGCGGCTGGAGCAGAAATTAACAATGAATACGACGACTTTCTGGGCACAGGCCAGAGAGTAGAAACTCAGGACAATGTCCACACTTTCGGGTTCAGGTACCTGCACCAGCTTCGCCCTGGAGGCTGGTTTGCTGGCGTTCAGGGCGTGAGCACCAATTATGCGGTCGGCGCCGACGGCATTCTCGACGGCATGCTGAACCAGATTGGCTTATCGGGCTTTGACGCAGCAGGCGTAGGGTTGGTGTTTCAACACGACACCATGGACAACCAGCGCGATCCAGCCTCTGGGCATCTGCTGACGCTGCACAACTTCGCTTACCGCGAGAGTCTCGGTGGCGAGACCTCATTCGACGTGGGTTATGCGGACCTCCGGTGGTACCGGAATATCGAGCGGGTCTCCGTTGGCAAGAGCGGTCGATCTGCGGTCATCGCAGTGCAGTTCAAGGGTCGCTTCACAGCCGATGCGCCACTGTCTGGCTACTCCTCCGTGAATTTGCCCGGCTATACGATGGGGAACTATCTTTCTCGCCACTACTCTCATGTATTACTTGATGCCCGCATACCGCTGGCTGGCAAGCTGGGTCTTGTTGCGTTTGGGGGTGTCGGCTGTCAGTTTGGCGAGGATATTGCCGGGCGGGACCTGTCTTGCGGCGACGCCACCTTCCCCTCGATCGGTGTCGGCGTTTCCTACATGCTCAAAGAAGAGGCGTCGGTATTGATCCGACTGGAGATTGCGAAGGGTAAAAGTGATAACGAGGCGCTGTATTTGCGGTTTGGCCATTCCTTCTGAGTGCATTACCGTAGGCGTCTCGTAAGTGTCCACGGAGGGACAGAGGAGCATGAAGATTTGTTTGCATTGATTAGCGTGCAACGTTTTTGCCGCGCAGTCGCTTTTGGGCTAGCAGTTATCCCTTTATCAGCGAGCGCTCTGGCACCGACTAGCACCCAAGGGGGCACCCTTAAGGAACTCATCGATGTTATCGAGGAGCGTCATTATGCGAGCCGACGCTATGACGATGCGTTATCGGCGAAGCATTTCGTTGCCTACCTAGACGCGCTCGATCCACAGCGCATGTTTTTTGATGCCGCGGATATCACCGAGTTCTCCTCCTGGAAGCTGGAATTGGACAATGCAGGCCGGCGCGGCAATCTGGATCCCGCATTCGCGATGTTCAACCGCTTCCACGAAAAGCTGAAAAATAGACTCGAGCACATTCTCGAAACCCTACCGCAGACCCTCGCGAGCTTTGATTACGAGCTAGACGAGTATCTTGTTATTGACCACTCAAGCATGCCATGGGCCCCCAACGTGGAAGAGCTCGAAGAACGCTGGCGGAAACGCCTCAAGAATCAAGCACTGAGCCTCATGCTGGCCGACAAGGCCGCTGAGGAGATCCCCGATACGTTAGCGCGGCGCTATCAGAATCAGCTGAACCGACTCGATCAATACAACGCGCAGGACGTCTTTCAGATCTACGCTAATACGCTTGCCGAGCAATACGATCCGCACACTAATTATTTTTCGCCGCGTCGCGCCGAGAATTTCGATATCAATATGAGTCTCTCGTTCGAGGGCATTGGCGCGATGCTGCAGATCGATGACGAGTACGCCAAAGTTAGTCGCCTCATACCTGCCGGACCAGCTGACAAACAGGGGGAACTCCGGCCCTCTGATTTGATTATCGGTGTCGGGCAGGGTGAGTCCGGCCCCATCGAGGACGTTGTTGGCTGGCGGCTCGACGAGGTTGTAGATTTGATCCGGGGCCCGAGAGATACAATCGTCAGGCTTGAAGTCATCCCCGGTAAAGGCAAGACAGACCAGCGCCGCGTCGTCCCTATCCGGCGCAATGAGGTCAAACTTGAGGAGCAAGCCGCGCAAAAGGAAATCATAGAATTCACCGATGAGGCGGACCAAAAGCACCGCATCGGAGTGATTGATATTCCGGCTTTTTACATCGACTTCGAGGCCTATCGTCGGGGGGACAAGAACTATCGATCTACCACCCGTGACGTACAAAGATTGATTGCGGAGCTCCTAGCTGACAACGTTGAGGGGCTGGTGATTGACCTCAGGGATAACGGTGGTGGTTCGCTGCAGGAGGCCAACCAGTTGACCGGTCTCTTTATAGAGTATGGCCCCACGGTACAAATTCGCTCGGCGGAGAGTCGCGTCTGGAGGGACGGCAAGCGTCGTCGGTCAAACTATTATGAAGGTCCCTTGGCGGTCATGATCAACCGTCTCAGCGCCTCAGCATCGGAGATCTTCGCTGGCGCAATTCAGGATTATGGGCGAGGGATAGTGGTCGGTGAGCAGTCCTTTGGAAAGGGAACCGTTCAGTCTCTAGTGCCGCTTCAAGAAGGGCAGCTGAAGATTACAGAGAGCAAGTTTTACCGTATCTCTGGAGACAGTACCCAGCATCGCGGGGTCATCCCTGATATTACCTATCCGTCCCTATTTGATCCCCAGGAGATTGGTGAGAGCGCACTCGATAACGCGCTGGCCTGGGATCAAATTGCACCAGCGCGTTTCAATCGCTACCGCGACTACGGCGCGATCATGCCAATGTTAACGACCCTTCATGAGAAGCGCGCAGCAAATGACCCCGACTATCTATATCTCCAGGACCGGGTTGCCATTGCCCAAGAGGCGCGAACGATCACTGCCCTGCCCTTGCGGGAAGCCGGCAGGCTTGCCATGAGAGACGATCAGGAGTCCAAGGTGCTGATCATCGAAAACAAGCGACGCGTTGCTAAGGGGCTTGAGCCGCTGGAGAGCTTGTCCGATGCGGAGCAGGATGAGCCAGAGGTTGGCAGCGAGAGTGAATCGGGAAGTCCGGTACCAGCGGTGACTGACGAGACTATCACACACAGTGACACCGATGACTCAGAGGATGTCTTGCTGATGGAGACAGGGCGCATTCTTGTCGATGCCATCACACTTCGGCCCAATACTAGCGTCGCCGGGCGCGCGCCGTAAGCGGAATCTGACGAAAGGCAGTAACGGTGCCAAGGAGCGCGCCCGCGGGTCAAGATGTCATTATGGGGCGATCGACTATGCCCTACGCTGAAGGAATGACCTGCTGCCCCCCCATATACGAATGCATCGGCGCTGGAAGTCTTATGCTGCCATCCTTCTGTTGCCCGTTCTCCATTACAGCGACTAACGTTCGCCCCACGGCAAGGCCGGAGCCATTTAGCGTATGCAACAGTTCCGGCTTGCCGGTATCCGGGTTACGCCACCTCGCCTGCAAGCGACGCGCCTGAAAATCTTTGAAGTTCGAGCAACTCGAGATCTCTCGGTAAGTCGACTGACCCGGCAACCAGACTTCAAGATCGTAGGTCAGCGCTGAGCTGAAGCCCAAATCACCGCCGCACAATACGACCTTTCGGTACGGCAATTCCAGCGCCCGTAGAATCGCCTCTGCATGCCCCGTTAATAACTCAAGGGCCGCCTCTGACTGCGTGGGCCTGACGATCTGAACCAACTCGACCTTCTCAAACTGATGCTGGCGAATCAGGCCGCGAGTATCGCGACCGTAACTACCCGCCTCGCTCCGAAAGCACGGTGTGTGGGCCACATAGCGTAAGCCGCCTTCGCCCAATTGGTCAGCGTCGTAGATCTGCCCTCGAGTGATATTGGTCACCGGTACCTCGGCCGTGGGAGCCAGGTAAAACCCCTGCTCGCCCTCGAGACGGAATGAATCCTCGGCAAACTTTGGTAGCTGACCGGTCCCCGTCAACGAGGCTTCATTGACGATATAGGGGACATAAACCTCCTGATATCCGTGTGCTTGCGTATGGGTGTCCAACATGAACTGCGTCAATGCGCGGTGCAGTCGAGCAAGATCTCCTGAGAGCATTGAAAAGCGCGCGCCGGCAATTTTGCCCGCAGTCTCGAAATCCATCTGCGCCAATGCCTCGCCCAAATCGACGTGATCCCTGGGCTCAAAGGCAAACGAGGCGGGCTCACCCCACTTGAGCACCTCGACGTTATCCGCCTCGGTCGTGCCAGCCGGCACCTGTGAGTCCGGCAGGTTCGGCGTTTCCATTAACAACGCGTCAATCTTGGCCTGCACCGCCTCAGCCTCGGCAGTCGCTTCTTCAAGATCGGATGCTAATCGAGCCAGCACCTCATCGACTTGGGCTTTTGCTGCCTCTACGCTTGAGCCGGCAGACACCAATTCACCAATCTTTTTGGACGCGGCTTTTCTCTCGGCTAGCAGCCCCTGAGAACGGACATCGGCCTCTTTCCGACGCGCATCAAGCTCGCTGAATGCAGTCAGATCAAACTGAATGCCGCGCCTTTGCAGCGCTTGAACGACGCTATCTGGGTCCTGTCGAAGGACTTTGATGTCTAACATGATCGGGATCCCATTAAGAGGGTCGCGAGTTTACCGCGAAACAAGATTGCGCTGGTGTGCGAAAGTGCCCGCATGGTTAACCCAAAGCTCTCACAAACCACACCCCTAGCCCAGCACCCAAGACACAGCTGAGCACACTCAGTGCGACGTACCATGTTGCCGCTTGCCATGCGCCTTGCTCAAAAAGCAGTACGACATCCAAAGAGAACGTTGAAAAGGTGGTGAACCCCCCCAACATCCCAGTGATCAAAAAGGCACTCCATAGCGGCGCTGCCTCCATTCTGCTGAGTGTGGCCCAAATTAAGCCAATGGCTACTGAGCCGATGAGGTTGGCAGCGAACGTTTGCCAAGGAAAACCGCCCGCGGTGGTGAGAACAGCCGCAATGCCCGCTCTGCCCATAGCCCCGACAGCACCACCGGCCGCGACCGCCACCCAGTACGCTACTGTCACGGCTCGCTCTCCTGTGTGGCCTGACGGTTCATTGCACGCAAGCGATCAAGCTTTTCTTTAATTGCGCTTTCCAACCCCCTCTCAGTGGGCTCATAGAACTGTACCGGCGTGACGTCGTCAGGAAAATACTGAACGCCAGTTGCAAAGGCGCCGGGCTCGTCGTGCGCATATCGATATCCCTCACCGTAGCCCTCGTCTTTTAATAACGATGTCGGCGCATTCCGCAGTGCCATGGGTACTTCCGCAGATCCGGATTGCTTCACCAGCGCGGTCGCAGCGTTGAACGCCCGGTAGACGGCGTTGCTTTTTGCCGCACAGGCGAGATACACCACGGCCTCAGCAATGGCTAGCTCTCCTTCGGGGCTTCCCAGACGCTCCTGCACGGCAGTAGCATCAAGAGCCAACTGTAGCGCTCGCGGATCGGCCAGCCCAATGTCCTCTGACGCCATGCGGATACAGCGCCGCGCGACATAGAGCGGGTCGCAGCCGCCGTCCAGCATCCGTGCATACCAATACAGCGAGGCATCAGGATCTGACCCTCTCACCGACTTGTGCAGGGCGCTGATCTGCTCATAGAAGGCATCGCCGCCCTTGTCGAAACGGCGTGTCCCCGTTGCCGTTAATTCTGCTAGCAGAGCCTCATCTAGGCGCAGCTGCGGCCCATCGCCACCGGCGAGATCAGCAGTCAGCTCAATGAGGTTAAGGGCTTGTCGCACGTCACCGTCTGCTAGCGTCGCAACCCCCCCACAAAAATCCTCACTAACCTCTGCTTTCGGGTAATACTTCGCGATGGTGCGACTCACCAACTCAGTCATCACGGTCGCAGTCACCGACTTGAGTCGATATACCCGCAGCCGCGACAACAAGGCATTGTTGACCTCAAACGACGGGTTTTCTGTTGTTGCACCGATGAAGCAGATCGTGCCGTCTTCAATGTGGGGGAGAAAGGCATCCTGCTGACTCTTGTTAAAGCGGTGCACCTCATCGACAAATAACACCGTGCGACGACCTCTGCTCGCCGCCTCGCGAGCCTGATCAATCGCCGACCGAATGTCTTTCACCCCGGAAAAAACCGCTGACAATTGCAGGAAGAGTGCATCGCTATACACCGATACCAATCGCGCCAAGGTGGTTTTGCCTACGCCTGGCGGACCCCAGAGAATGAACGAATGCAGCGTGTTCGACTCGATCGCACGCCGCAGCGGCTGGCCCGCGCCCAGTAAATGGGTTTGTCCAACGACCTCATCGAGGGACTGGGGACGCATCCGTGCGGCCAGCGGCTCAAGGTTCTGGGAGGTTGATGCGAATAGGTCGGGCTCCACGCGCTTTATGCCCTGGCCGTCAGAATGCTGTGGGGGGGGCGACAAAATCCGCCGCTTGAGGCGGATTATCAGTGTCTTCGCGAAGCACAACCCGCAGGATCTGCCCCCCCCGGTCCTCCGCATCCAGCCGCCACACAGCCTCGGGCATACGCGCGATCTCCAGCCGCTGATAAAGAGATTGGAGGTCCCTGGGAATCAGCGTAGCTTCGTCTCCCGATACCGATATTTCAAAAGCCGAATCCAGTGCTGCTCTGGACGCCAATAACCACTGAAAAGGACTGCTCGAAGCTTCTGAAATCGGCCGCTCGACAACCACCTCAAGATCCCAGTCAATTTGGGTCAGGCGATTGCCATCCGCAAGCAATAATTGCCTATCTGGCGTCAGAATCTCCCAGCGTAAAAAATGGGGGCGCAGTAAGCCAAAGTAACCGCTGCTCCGCTCCAACACCTCACCATCCGGGCTGATGATCTCCTGCGCGAACTGGCCAGCCATGCCTTCGCGCTCCGCCAGCGCCTCCAGCACATCGGCCCTGAGCGCCATAGACATCAGCACGCCGCAACACCCCATAATCGCCCTCCAGCGCATTTAGTCCTCCAGAGGTGCGGGTGCCAGCACTTCCCGCTGACCATTGGTTCCCATTTCAGAGACCACGCCAGCGGCCTCCATGGTTTCGATCAGCCGTGCGGCACGGTTGTAGCCGATTCGCAGCTTGCGTTGCACGGAAGAAATCGAAGCCCGACGACTGCGACACACATAATCCACCGCCTCGTCATACAGCGCATCAGACTCTGGGTCCTCGTCACCAGACGCCGCGGATTGAATCTCATGAGCCGTGACCGGGGTCTGACCCCCTTCAACCAGTAATCCATCCAGATACTGGGGATCACCGCGACGCTTCCAATCCGCGACGACACGATGAACTTCATCATCAGAGCAAAATGCCCCATGCACGCGCACGGGAACACTTGAACCCGCCGGCAAGTAAAGCATATCGCCATAACCAAGCAGCTGATCGGCCCCCCCCTGATCCAGAATCGTGCGCGAATCAACGCGGGAACTAACAGAAAACGCAATCCGCGAGGGAATGTTGGCCTTAATGAGTCCCGTAATGACATCAACTGACGGTCGTTGAGTTGCAAGAATCAAGTGAATGCCGGCGGCCCGTGCCTTTTGGGCGATGCGCGCGATCAACTCTTCAACCTTCTTGCCAACGATCATCATCATATCGGCGAATTCATCAATCACTACGACAATGCTAGGGAGCTTCTCGAGTGTGGGGTGGACCTGCTCCTCTTCGGTCAGCTCCAGAACCGGGTCGGGCTTCCACATGGGGTCGAGTAGCGGCGTTCCCTCTTTCTCCGCATCCAACACTTTACGGTTGTACCCCTGCAGATTACGGACGCCCATGAGTGACATCAGCTTATAGCGACGCTCCATTTCCGCTACGCACCACCGCAGGCCATTAGCAGCATCCTTCATATCGGTGATGACGGGCGTCAGCAGATGCGGAATGCCGTCATAAACCGACAACTCCAGCATTTTGGGATCCACCAGAATCATCCTTACATCTGCTGGCGTGGCCTTGTAGAGCAAGCTGACGAGCATGCAGTTCACGCCGACCGATTTACCTGACCCAGTGGTTCCCGCCACCAGCAGATGCGGCATTTTCCCCAAATCTGCGACGACGGGAGCCCCGGCGATGTCGTGCCCGAGTGCCAGAGTCAGCATCGATTTTGAGTCTTCGAATGTAGATGACGCCAGCACGTCCTTGAAGTTGACCGTTTGCCGGTCCGCATTTGGGATCTCGATCCCCACCACGCTTTTACCCGGAATCACCTCGACCACTCTGACGGAAATCACTGCAAGAGAGCGCGCTAAATCTTTGGCTAGATTCGATATTCTTGAAACTTTGACGCCTGCGGCGGGCTGTATCTCAAAGCGCGTGACCACCGGACCTGGGTATACGGCGACCACTTCAGCCACCACGCCAAAATCTTTCAATTTGAGCTCAAGCAGCCGCGAGAGTGACTCGAGTTCATCTGCGGAGTATCCGCGCTGACCCGCGTCTGAGGTGGCGTCGAGCAGATCCAGCGGTGGCAGTTCGCCCGAGACCGGAATATCAAATAGCGGCTTCTGCTTTTCGCGCTCGACTTTTGCACTCGGTGCTGGTGTCTCTTTAGGCGGCTTGATCTTGGGTGGCGCACGCTTTTTCTCTTTGGCCACATGCTGCTCGATCTGGACTTTGCGCTCCTCGAGTTGTTTCTCCCGCGCTCGCCGATCTCGCATACGATCGAGCCAAGCCAGTGCCTCCCGGTAGGCAAAACGCGATCCCTCGATCACCTGGCGGCCCAGCCAATCAATGACCCGAAGCCAGCTAATATCAGCAAAAACCGTGAGCCCCAGCAGAAAAAGCGTGACTAAAACGAGACGCGCGCCAACCGGATTGAACGCCTGATCAAAACCCGCCCCGATCGCCGCGCCAAGAATCCCGCCGGCACCCTGAGGCAAACCGGAGTCGCCAGCATCATTGAGCGCCCGCAAGGCAGTGGCCGCCACGACCAAAAGCAACAGCCCCAGAGAACGAAAACCGAGTAACTGCCAGTCAATCGGCTGGTGGTCGTCGTCGGCAAGGAGCAACGAGACAGCGCGGTAGGCGAGGAGAACAGGTACCAGATAAGCGGCGGAACCGATCAAAGAGAAGAAAATATCGGCCAGAAAGGCGCCGGTAATGCCGCCGAGATTGCTGACCGCACCTCCTGTCCCACTAGCAGACCAACCTGGATCGCTATCGCTATAGGTAAGCAGTGCCATGAGCACGAACAGACAGGCCGCTCCAACACCGATAAAGAGCACGTCTCGAAGCCTACGACGGCCGGACGCCTGCATCTCATCCTCTAACTTCGCTGCTACCGTTTTGCCTCTGCCCGCCACGATCCCGCAACCACCGCTGGAAATCCCTATGCTAGCACAGCGCCCTGCGGCGCATGACCCAACATAAATGCCAAAATTCAGGCGCTTATCGTCAGTTTTATCAGAAAATTTTTGAACTCATACCCAGTCTCACTGGTCTCCAGAGAAGAGCTGCGCTAACCTAACGGCGCAGGCACTAAGGCCCTGCCCTGCCGCAGTAAACGGAACACTTTGATGAGCACAACGTCACACCATCGCCTGATGATTCTTGGGTCCGGGCCCGCAGGCTATACCGCCGCTGTTTACGCAGCTCGCGCTAATCTCAATCCTGTCGTGATTACCGGCCTACAACAGGGGGGGCAGCTAACAACTACCACAGAGGTGGAGAATTGGCCGGGTGGCACCCACGACCTGCAGGGGCCTCAGCTCATGCAACAAATGCAGGAGCACGTGGAGAGGCTTGAAGCCAGCGTGGTCTTTGACCACATCGAAAGTGTCGACCTGTCGATCCGTCCCTTCAAGCTGAAAGGCACCGGAGAATACACCTGCGACGCCCTGATCATCGCGACGGGGGCCTCTGCGCAATATTTAGGCCTCCCCTCAGAATCAGCCTTCATGGGCAAAGGCGTCAGCGCCTGCGCTACCTGTGACGGGTTTTTTTACCGTAATCAGGAGGTCGCCGTGGTGGGTGGCGGCAATACCGCTGTCGAGGAGGCTCTCTACCTTAGTAATCTCTGCTCCAAGGTCCACTTGATTCACCGTCGCGACAGTCTGCGTGCCGAGAAGATCCTCCAGGATCGACTGATGCAGAGAGCAAAAGAAGGCAAAGTCGAGCTGCATTGGCACCGAACGCTGGGCGAGGTGCTCGGCGATGACAGCGGCGTCACCGGGGTGCAGATTCAGTCCACCCTGGAGACATCAGAGCAAGAACAGATAGACCTCTCCGGGGTATTTATTGCCATCGGCCACAAACCTAATACCGACTTGTTCGCTGGGCAGCTCGATATGGAGGGGGGTTATCTCACCGTCCATTCCGGTACCGAGGGACGGGCGACACACACTACCGTCGAGGGCGTCTTCGCTGCCGGTGATGTGGCTGATCACATCTATCGACAAGCGATTACGTCTGCCGGCTTTGGGTGTATGGCGGCATTGGATGCCGAGAAATATCTTGATGGACTTGAGTCAGGCTGACGTTGCATAACCCATTCCCGCCTACCTCTGAGGCGCTGGATGACCCAAACGGCTTGTTAGCTATGGGCGGGGACCTCGAGCCCGCTACACTGCTATGCGCTTATGCACAGGGCATCTTCCCCTGGTTCGAGTCGGATCAAGAGATTCTGTGGTGGTCTCCCGATCCACGCTTGACTCTGAGATCCGCAGAGATACATGTCAGCCGGTCGCTGAGAAAAGTGGCCCGCCAGTGCGGCTGGCGGCTGCAATATGACACTGCCTTCACAGATGTGATGACCCACTGTGCTCAGGTCGATCGCAATCGGCTTCAGGCCGGCACCTGGATCACACCGAGCATGCACGCCGCCTATTGCACCCTCCATGACCTCGGCGTGGCACATTCCGTGGAGGTATACGAAGCAGACCGCCTGGTTGGTGGCCTGTATGGCATCTTGCTCGGTGACATGTTCTTCGGGGAGTCCATGTTCTCTCTTGAATCCAACGCATCGAAGATCGCGTTCATAGCATTGTGCAGGCTGTGCCACGATCACGGGATAGGCGTCATCGACTGTCAGGTCCACAACGAGCACCTAGTATCGCTCGGGGCTCAAACAATACCCCGTCAAGACTTTGAAAATCACTTGAGGGACGCTATAAAGACGCCTATGACAGATGTCCTCGCCAACCCGCTTTGTCTGCTTCCCAAAGACCCGCTGTCGCTTGATCAAAGGCTCGGCGCCCAACTCGCCGGTACAGTGGCTGAACTGCTGTGACTGCGTCTTTACGGGAAATCAAGGTTTACACGACCTTTCCGCACCGGTGCTCATATCTGGAGGGCGAAGAGGCGACTACGTTATTCGTCGACCCGAGACAAAAACTGAGTCAGGAGCTGTACACCCAACTATCCCTGTTGGGTTTCCGTCGCAGTGGTGATCACGTTTATCGCCCGCACTGCGCTCGCTGCAGTGCATGCATTGCCTCACGCGTTCGTGTCACCGAGTTTCAGCCCAGCCGCTCGCAGAAAAGAATCAGTCGCCGCAACGCAGATCTGCGGATGGAGCAATCGGATTCTATCCTCGACGATGAGGCCTACAACTTATACCGCTACTACATCGAGTCGCGGCATGCAGACGGCGATATGTATCCACCGGAGCGCGAGCAGTACGAATCATTTCTCAATGATGGATTGGGCTGCGCCAACTATTATCGTTTGTATCAGGGGAACCGGCTGGTGGCTGTGACGGTGGCAGATACAATGCTGGACGGACTGGCTGCGATCTACACGTTTTTTGATCCCGATCAGTCGCAGCGCAGTCTCGGCACCGAAGCGATTTTGCTTCAGATTCAGCAGGCACAGTCCATGGGTCTACCGTTTGTTTATCTGGGCTACTGGATCGATGGCTGTCGCAAGATGTCTTATAAGTCGCGATTCTCGCCTCTCGAGCTCTTTGTGGACGGTCACTGGCAGCAGCAAAAGACTGAGCAAACAGCATCACCCGACGCGACCGCGGTCGTGTCGCTACTCGATCTAAACGATAAAGCCTGAGCATGCCTCTAAGCTAGGCGCTTCCCCCGACCCCCAGTTTCAGCTACAGTGCCGCCCACTCAGCTTATGGAGACACAGCCTGCATGGCGAAAGAAGATCAAATTGAAATGGAAGGCGAGATTATTGACACCCTTCCCAACACGACTTTTCGCGTGAAGCTGGAAAACGGTCATGTGGTTACAGCGCACATATCTGGAAAGATGCGCAAGAACTACATTCGAATCCTCACTGGTGACAAGGTACGGGTTGAGCTCACTCCCTACGACCTCAGCAAGGGCCGCATCACCTATCGGGAAAGGTAAAAACCTCTTTCTCCTTTCTCTAAAGCGCGCCCGGAAGTCGCTTGCGGTGACCTTTCTAGGCCTCTACCGGCTCTTCCGCCTCAATCAACGCTTCAATCAAGAGACCGTCCCGTGCTTCGTTCACGGTAACCGTTGCAGTACCGCCCTTCGCTAACGAGCCAAACAGCACCATATCTGCCAACGGCTTCTTAATATGCTCCTGGATCACTCTCTCCATGGGGCGAGCGCCCATCGTGGCGTCGTAGCCCTGCTCCACCAGCCACAGCCGGGCTTCCTCATCGACCTCAATCACTACCTGCCGTTCATCGAGCTGAGACTGCAGTTCGGTAAGGAACTTGTCCGCAACCGTTAGAATAACGTCCGCTCCTAACGGCCCAAAAGGCACGATGGCGTCGAGACGGTTTCGAAACTCGGGTGTGAAAGTACGGTTAATCGCCTCAATCGAATCTGTGGAGTGATCCTGCATGGAGAAGCCGATAGACCTTCGGCTTACATTTTCCGCGCCGGCGTTGGTCGTCATCACTAAAATCACGTTGCGGAAGTCAGTTTTGCGGCCGTTGTTGTCTGTGAGCGTACCGTGATCCATCACCTGCAGCAGCAGGTTAAAGACCTCTGGATGCGCCTTTTCGATCTCGTCCAGCAGCACCACTGAGTGCGGATGTTTGTTAACCGAATCTGTGAGCAACCCGCCCTGATCAAAACCGACATACCCCGGAGGCGCGCCAATCAGTCTCGACACAGTATGCCGCTCCATGTACTCGGACATGTCGAAGCGCAACAGCTCCAGCCCCATTTGCAGTGCGAGCTGTCGGGTAAGCTCGGTTTTCCCCACCCCCGTCGGACCGGCCAGCAGGAAAGAACCGATCGGTTTTTGACCACCCCGCAGCCCTGCTCTCGCCCACTTAATGGCGCCGACCAGCTGTGACACAGCGTCATCCTGACCAAACACGGTCATCTTGAGGTTGCCCTCAAGCTTACCCAGAAGCTCCTTGTCGTTGCTGCTGACCGTCTTGGGAGGAATCCTTGCAATCTTGGCCACCACGGCCTCAATGTCACTTGGCCCCAGCACTTTCTTGCGCTTGCTCGGTGACTGCAGCTGCTGGAAGGCTCCCGCCTCGTCAATAACGTCAATAGCCTTGTCGGGCAGGAAACGATCAGTGATGTAGCGCGCCGCCATTTCAGACGCCACCCGAAGTGCCTTATCGGTGTAACGCAGCTTGTGATGCGCCTCAAACCGTGACTTCAATCCCTTTAGAATCTTGTAAGCATCCTCCACCGACGGCTCCAACACATCCACTTTCTGGAAGCGTCGGCTCAGTGCCTTATCCTTGTCGAAGATGCCTCGGTACTCGGCATAGGTTGTGGATCCGACACAGCGCATCTTTCCTGATGCCAACAGAGGTTTTAGCAAATTACTGGCATCCATCACGCCGCCTGATGCAGCACCTGCGCCAATGATGGTATGAATTTCATCGATAAAGAGAATGGCGTGATCGTTATCGCTGAGGTTAGCGAGCAGCCCCTTGAGGCGCTTCTCAAAATCGCCGCGGTACTTCGTACCGGCCAACAATGCCCCCAAGTCCAAGGAATACACGACCGCTTCCCTAAGCGTCTCGGGCACTTCGCCATCGACAATCATCTTAGCGAGCCCTTCCGCGATGGCGGTCTTGCCAACACCCGACTCCCCGACCAGCAGCGGGTTGTTTTTGCGCCGGCGCGCTAGAATTTGTGCAACCCGCTCTACCTCAGTCAAGCGCCCGATCAGCGGATCGATGTTACCGGCCTCGGCCTCGATGTTGAGATTGGTCGCATAGGCATCAAGCGGCCGTTTCTCTGTGCCTTCATGATCCTCTTCAGGGTCAGTCAGCGAATCTGCTCCGTCCGCTGCCTCCTCTCCATCTTTTCCGATACCGTGGGTAATGAAATTCACCACATCGAGCCGCGAGACGTTTTGTGATTTCAGGAAGTAAACAGCTTGCGATTCCTGCTCCGAGAAGATCGCCACCAACAGATTAGCGCCCGAGACTTCCTGCTGACCCGAGCTTTGGACATGAAAAACAGCTCTCTGCAACACTCGCTGAAAACCCAGAGTCGGCTGAGTATCGCGGCCGTCATCTGAATCGGACAGCAATGGTGTGGTGGAATCAATAAATTCGGTCAACTCGCCGCGGAGGTCGTCCAGGTCAACCTGACAGGCCTCCAGAACGGCCACGGCAGCGGAATCATCAAGTAGTGCAAGCAACAGGTGCTCAACCGTAATGAACTCATGGCGTCTCGCTCTCGCGGTGCGAAACGTTTCGTTGAGCGTATTCTCGAGCTCTTTGCTGAGCATTCAATCAGTCCTCTTCATCGTCGCTTGACGGCTCCACTTCACACAGTAGTGGATGTCCACTGTCGCGGGCACACTGGTTCACCTGCGATGCCTTGGTCTCTGCAATATCCTGAGGATATATTCCACATACGCCCTTCCCCTGCGTATGGACCGCCAGCATAACCTGAGTCGCCTGCTCCCGGCCCATTCCGAAAAATTGCTCCAGAACCTGCACCACGAACTCCATAGGGGTGTAGTCGTCATTAAGCAGGATCACCCTGTAAAGCGGTGGTTTCTTAAGCTGCGGTTTAGCGGGAGCAACAGCCAGATCACCGTCATCATGATCCTCTCTGTCAGTACCGGCACCACACAGGGGGGTAAAAACGGTTTCGCGGACTAATTCGTGCATAGTGGCAGTATAGTCCAACCGTGGAATTTTGGAGCTTCCAGAGCCGAGTTTCTGTGCTTTTTAATGGCGCGCGATGACACTTCAGCTTGAGCGCCATGCAGTCACCTAAGCGCACACAAAAAAGCCCGCTCAAGGCGGGCTTTTGGACATCAACGACGCCTCACATATGAGAAATAACGGCCTCACCGAACGCCGAGCAGGACACCAGAGTCGCTCCTTCCATCAACCGCTCAAAATCATAGGTGACGGTTTTGGCCTGAATCGCACCGTTCATGCCGTCAATAATCAGATCAGCTGCCTCGTTCCAACCGAGATGCCTGAGCATCATTTCTGCCGACAGGATCAGTGAGCCCGGATTAACCTTGTCTTGACCCGCATACTTGGGTGCCGTCCCGTGGGTGGCTTCAAATAGCGCCACCGTATCTGAGAGGTTTGCGCCCGGGGCGATACCAATGCCCCCTACCTGCGCCGCCAGCGCATCAGACAGGTAATCACCGTTTAGATTAAGCGTGGCGACCACACTGTAATCTCTCGGTCGTGTCAGTACCTGCTGTAGCATCGCGTCAGCAATGACGTCCTTGATCACAATGTCTCCGCCCGTGCGAGGATTTTTAATACTCACCCAGGGGCCGCCGTCCAATAGCTCTCCCCCAAATTCCTGCTGTGCTAGCTCGTAACCCCAGTCGCGGAAAGCACCCTCGGTAAACTTCATGATGTTGCCCTTGTGCACCAGCGTCACGGAGGGCAAGCCTTGATCAATCGCGTATTGAATCGCCTTACGAACCAGGCGCTGGGTGCCCTCGGCAGATACGGGCTTGATGCCAATTCCGACATTCTCGGGGAAACGAATCTTGGTGGCGCCCATCTCCTGAATGATGAAATCGACCACTTTTTGGGCCTCATCGGTGCCGGCCTGATATTCGATACCGGCGTAGATGTCTTCCGAATTCTCCCTGAAGATCACCATATTACAATCGCCGGGTTTCTTTACTGGAGAGGGCACGCCCTCGAACCACCGAACGGGACGCAGACAGGTGTAAAGATCTAGCTCTTGACGCAACGCCACGTTGAGCGAGCGGAAGCCGCCGCCAACTGGCGTTGTCAGCGGCCCCTTGATGGCCACGCTGTAAGTTTTAATGGCGTCGAGAGTCTCCTCCGGAAACCAGTCACCATCGTAGAGCTCTGCGGCTTTTTCGCCGGTATAGATCTCCATCCATGATATCTCTCGACCACCGTCGTAGGCCTTGGCGACCGCAGCGTCGACTACTGCGATCATCACTGGCGAGATATCGACCCCGATACCGTCCCCTTCGATGTAGGGAATGATCGGGTTATCCGGAACCGACAGGCTGTTGTCTGAGTTGACAACAATCATGTCACCGGCATCAGGAATAGAAATGTGCTTGTAAGACATAGTGATAATCCCCCAAGAAAAAAAGAACCCCAGAGCGCACTCTGAGTGACCAAAAAAGACCCTCGCTCCTGCTTTCGGGAGCGCTGGCGCGCGACTGGTCGGTGGACGCATTTTAACATCAAATACTGCACACTAGGCGAATGAGTCAGGTGATTTTGCTCAACAAACCTTTTCGTGTGCTAAGCCAATTCACGGATCGCGAGCAACCGAATGAAGCCAGGGCGACGCTGGCTGACTTCCTGCACGCGCCGGGTTTTCGCCCAGCGGGAAGGCTGGACTACGATTCGGAAGGACTGTTGATCCTCACTCAAGATGGCAAAACGCAGCAAACGATTGCACACCCACGACACGAGCAGTGGAAGACCTATTGGGTGCAGGTGGAAGGTGATATCGATGACAGTGCCTGTGCGAAATTATCCTCAGGGATCGAGCTCAAGGATGGAATAACCCGGTTAGCCAAAGCTCACCCCATTCCACCACCCGACATCTGGCAACGAGACCCGCCGATTAGGCAGCGTAAATCAGTGAGCGACTCGTGGCTAAGCCTCTCTATTACCGAGGGCCGAAATCGCCAGGTCAGGCGAATGACCGCCGCGGTGGGCTACCCCACCTTGAGATTGATCCGCGTCAGCGTCGGGCCATGGCAGCTGGGCGAGCTTCAACCCGGCAGCCATCGGTACGAGCCCCTTACTTGACGCGGCATTGACCCGACTGCGCACTGCCCTCATGCTTTCAGCCGTTTTGTGAACAGACAAGCCACATCCGTGACCCACTCATCAAAACAAGATCAGACCGTCATCGTCGGCATGTCAGGCGGTGTGGATTCCTCAGTGGCAGCGCTTATGTTGATTGAAGCGGGCTACAGGGTGGAGGGCCTGTTCATGAAAAACTGGGAGGAAGACGACGGCACCGAATACTGCACGGCCAAAGAAGATCTTGCCGACGCTCAATCTGTGGCGGATCAACTTGGGATCCGCCTCCACAGCGCCAACTTCGCTGCGGAATACTGGGACGGCGTTTTCGACCATTTTCTCTCGGAGTATCGCGCGGGCCGGACCCCCAATCCCGACATTCTGTGCAACCGAGAGATCAAGTTCCGTGCCTTTCTCGACTACGCCAAGCAGCTGGGTGCTGACCTGATTGCCACGGGTCATTACGTCCAGACCGACTCAGTAGGCGGCACCACGCGATTACGCAAGGGGATCGACGGCAACAAAGACCAGAGTTATTTCCTGCATCAAGTCGATCATCAGGCGCTGGGCAGGAGTCTGTTCCCTGTAGGTGGTGTAGACAAGGCACTGGTGCGCGAAAAAGCGGCCGCTGCCGGATTCGTGACCGCGCGCAAAAAAGATAGCACCGGGATCTGCTTTATCGGTGAACGCAGGTTCCGCGACTTTCTCAAGCAGTACTTGCCCGCCCAGCCGGGTCCCATTGTATCTGTCGAGGGAGACGTGCTGGGACAGCACGAAGGCTTGATGTATCACACCATCGGGCAAAGACAGGGATTGCGCATCGGCGGGCTGGCAAATCGCCCTGAAGCGCCCTGGTACGTCGTGGACAAACAAGTGGCCGATAACGTGCTGGTGGTCGCACAGGGCAACGAGCATCCGGCATTATTCAAGACGCAACTCTCCGCGGCAGAAGTGATCTGGGTCAGCGGCGAGCCGCCCGCGCTACCCTTGAACTGTCACGCTAAAATTCGCTATCGGCAGGCGGACCAGCCCTGCGTTCTATCCAGCACCGGAGCGCAATGGCAGGTCACGTTCACGACTCCCCAGAGAGCGGTGACACCCGGGCAGTCCGTGGTTTTTTACGAGGATGACATCTGCCTGGGTGGCGGCATCATTGAGGGGGCTCGGTGAGTCACCACCCTCTGTTGGAGCAACGCACCGTGGCGCTGGCGGGTGTGGCGCAGGCCGCACGCATTGTTGATTTGGCTGCGAAAACCGGAAGCTGGCCACTACCCTTTGTCGAGGCCTCTATTCACTCCTTATTCAGCTTTGACCCCGATGGCGTGGAGACAGTATTCGGCACGCCTCAGGGCATTCGACTTGGCCTTGAGCAGTTAACAGCCTGTCTGGGGCTCTCTCAGGATGAGGCAACTGCAGATACCCTACGGTATACGCTGGCGATCCTGCAGCTTGAGCGACGTTTTGCCTCACGGGATGATTTGCAAGCGATCGTCCACTCAAGGCTGAAGCACACCGCCTACAAGGCGGAGAACTTCTCGAGCAATATCAATGGCCTAAGCGCAAATATATCTGCGATTTATCAGGATACGCTCAGCACGCTACCGTACCGCATTAAGGTCACCGGTAGCGCTCAGCATCTTAATAACCCTCAGGTAGCCGATCTGGTGAGGGCCTTACTGATGTGCGGCGTCAGGGCCGCGTTTTTATGGCGACAACTCGGCGGTACACGCTTCAAATTAATGCTCAGCCGGGGACGGGTTAAAGAGACCGCCGCGCGAATGGCCCGCGATCTTGGCGTGACTCATTGATCAAACTCAGCGCCGCACCGTGATAAACTGGGAGCTTACGGAAATCAGGCACCCCCATGAGCCCCACACCGCTGACAGCCCTTTCACCACTGGACGGCCGCTATCACGGTAAAGTCGATGCGCTACGCGGCATCTTCTCCGAATTCGGACTCATCAAGCGACGCGTTCAAGTTGAAGTAGCATGGCTAATGGCGCTCTCTGAATGCGCGGACATCTCGGAGGTGCCCGCCTTCAGTGGAGAATCGGCTAGCTTGCTCGAGCGCATCGCTGCCGAGTTTGATGAAACCCAGGCCGAGGCGGTCAAAGCGATCGAGGCGACGACCAATCACGATGTCAAAGCTATCGAATACTTCCTCAAGGAAGCGCTGAAAGACAATCTGGAGCTCAACGCCGTCGGCGAGTTTGTGCATTTTGGCTGCACCAGCGAGGATATTAATAACCTCGCGCATGCCCTGATGATCCGTGATGGGCACCGCGTCATAGTGAAACACTATGAGGCTATCCGTGATGCCTTAGCAGGGCTCGCGCACGAGCATGCAGAGCAGCCCATGCTGTCCCGCACGCATGGACAAGCGGCCACTCCCACCACGCTTGGCAAGGAACTCGCTAATGTCGCCATGCGACTGAGTCGGCAGCTGGCCACCGCCAATGCCATCCAGCCCTTGGGTAAAATGAATGGCGCGGTGGGCAACTACAACGCTCACCTGGTGGCCTACCCGGATGTTGACTGGCCTGCCCTGTCCGAGCGCTTCGTGTCCGGCCTGGGTATCGAGTGGAACCCCTATACCACCCAAATCGAGCCCCACGACTATTTAGCGGAGTACTTCGACGCGGTAGCGCGGCTGAACCAGATTCTGGTCGACTTCAGCCGGGATATTTGGTCCTACATCTCACTGGGCTATTTCAGGCAACGCGTGATCGAGGGAGAAGTTGGTTCCTCCACCATGCCGCATAAAGTCAATCCAATCGATTTCGAGAACGCCGAGGGTAATTTTGGCCTGGCAAATGCCCTATTGAATCACCTGTCTCAGAAGCTGCCTGTGAGCCGATGGCAGCGAGACCTGACTGACAGCACTGTGCTGAGAAATATGGGTGTCGCGTTAGGTTACTCACAGCTGGCACTGGTGTCACTGAGTCGCGGCATCGGCAAACTAGAGGTGGCATCTGAGCCGATAGCGAATGATTTGGAGGCCGCCTGGGAAGTGCTGGGAGAAGCCGTTCAGACCGTCATGCGGCGTTACGGCGTGCCGGAACCCTATGAAAAACTTAAGGCGTTGACGCGGGGGCAGCGGCTGGAGGCCGAGACACTGAGATCTTTTATACTCGATCTGGAAATTCCTGATGATGCCAAGGAGCGGCTCATGTCACTGACCCCTGACACTTACCTCGGATACGCCGCTGATCTGGCAAAAAAAACCTCCGTCTGACGCTCGCTTGATCGTCGAAACGGCATGCGCTTACCCGTTACAACAGAGCAATTTTTGGCAGATTACTGGCAACAACAGCCTTTGCTCTGCCCGCAGGCTTTGCCCCACTTCAGGTCTCCCATTACGGCCGAGGAGCTTGCCGGGTTAGCCATGGAGCCCGGTATCGAAAGCCGCATGGTCTGGCAGGATGCAGGTGTTTGGAGGCAGCAGGACGGCCCGTTCACAGAACACGCCTTTCAGGGCGAGGTCCCGTGGACCCTATTAGTGCAAGGAGTTGATCGCTACCACTCGGGGGTTTCGGTGTTACGCAATACCCTACCCCCGTTACCCCGGTGGCGTTTTGACGACGTGATGGTGAGCTTTGCCACAGATCAGGCAGGGGTCGGCCCGCATTTCGATCGCTACGACGTGTTCCTGCTGCAAGGCAGTGGCCGGCGAGAGTGGCGTATCGGCCCTCACTGTGACGACGAGACGCCTCAGCTTCAGGAAAATGGACTGAACCTGATCGCCCCGTTTGAAGCTGTGGAAACTTATGTGCTCGAACCGGGCGATGTCTTGTACATCCCGCCTGGGGTTGCGCACTGGGGAGTGGCCTTGGGTGAGGCCATCACCTATTCGTTGGGTTTCCGATCACCCTCTGTTGGCGAGCTCATGGCACGACGGACTGACGCCGTCCTCGAACTCATCTCAACTACCAGTCTGCTCGAGGATGGAGTGTCTGCCCATAAACCGGCGCGCCCCGGCGAAATCACTGTGGAACACATTGCCAATGCCCGCGACGCAATCAACAACGCGCTCGATGCGCTGGATTCACATCGCTGGTTTGGCGAAGTGATGACGGAAGGTCGCAAAGATCACGATTATTCTCGCAAACCCACGGTCACACAGAGCGATCAGGTCCGCCTTCACCCTGCCACACGGATCGCGTGGTCAGCGCAGGAGGAGTGCATTGATTTGTTCATCGATGGAGACCATTTTGAGGTGCCGTTGACCTCACTTGAGCAACTGATGGCCATCTGCAGTGGAGTTTGGGTCCAACGTCGAGAGCTGGCCGAAGCGAGCGAGACACTTTTTGAGACGCTGTGGGAGACAGGTGCACTCACGGATGAGGACAGCACGTGATCGCAAGCAGGCACCCGCTACTGCCGCAGCTGATGACCGTGCTCGAATCAGCGCGACGTGACATTGTGCTCAGCAGTCCCGAAGCGATCATGCCGCTTTTTGACAGCGATGACGCGATCTCTGAGATGCTGAGGGTTGCCCGCCGGGCGCCCCAAACCAGACTCAGAGTTCTGTTAAGACAATACGAGCCCGTGCAACGAGAGGGCAGTCGATTTATCCAGTCTATGCAGCGTATCCCAACTAAGGCTGAGTGCCGTTTATTGAGAGAACACCCGGAGTGGCGATCAGAGACGCTCGTGATCATCGATGAATCCATAGGGTTGATAATCCCCACCAAAACCAGACGACCCATACACCTTTCGGAGAGACGTCAGGTGATGACGCGCTTGAATCGGTTTAACGCGCTGTGGGATGCGGCACACCCTGCCCAGGAGATGCGCCGCTTACGTTGACGGTACGTTGCGCGACAGCAAACCCCCCAACCCATCTGCGACATCACTCGCCGTGAGACCTATACCGTATCGCTCCCACGCCAGATCTCCTGCCCGCGCATGCACCGCCACACCCAGTGTGCTGGCCTCCGTTACGCTCAAACCCTGGGCCACCAGCGCACCGATCAGGCCGGCCAGCACATCTCCCATGCCACCCGTTGCCATACCGGGATTTCCGCCAGCACAGATAAACGGCGAACCGTCGTTGACATGCGGCGCGACCACCGTGCCAGCTCCCTTCAGCACGACGACCGCAGCCCAGCGCTCAGCGAGTCGTTCCGCCCACCTCAGTCGGTCAGATTCAATCTCGATCGTGGTCACACCGGCCAAACGCGACGCCTCTCCTGGATGCGGGGTCACAACCAACGGTATGTCCGAGGGTAAGGTGACCTTATTCGCGGCCATCACATTCAGCGCATCGGCGTCGCAAACGAGTGGCAGGCGCGCCGCCACTGCGTGACGGAGACATTCCTGTGCCCAGTCGTCCTGCCCTAATCCGGGCCCGATCACAATGACGCTCTTGCCGTCACATAACGCGGGCAACATCATCGGATCAGCGAAACCAGTAACCATGAGATCTGGATGCCGGGTGAGCGCCGCTGACACGTGATCGGAGTGGGTCGCCAGTGACACCAACCCTGCCCCAGAACGCAGTGCTGCACCTGCGGCCAGGAGCGCTGCACCGCCCATACCCCGGTTACCACCAATCACTAGCACATGACCGAAGTGTCCCTTGTGTGCGGTGGATGACCGTGTGGGCAACGTCGCTGCCGTGCTGGCCGAGATCAGAAAGCCGTCTGGGGGCGTCGATTGAAAAACAGAGGGCGGTGCGCCGAGATCAGCCAGCACTAATTGCCCCACGTGATTCAGCGCGGCACCCGTCAGCAGGCCGGGCTTATGGGCGATGAATGTCACTGTGGTGGCAGCATAGATTGCTGCTCCAATGACAGATCCGGTATCGGCATCGCTACCACTGGGTACATCCAGCGACAAAACCGGCACCGAGCTCTCGTTGACCATCGTCACGAGGTCAATAAAGGTGTCGCGCGCGGGGCCGGATAGTCCGATGCCCGTGAGCGCATCGACCACCACGTCATAGTGGTCAGCCTCAAGGCTTTCTGAGCTCAAGTCTTCCGCGTTGAGATGCTCTCCTAAGGCCCCATCGCGCCACGCATTCCAGGCCAAGCGCGCTGGACCGGATATACGAGAAGGCGCTCCGAATAACGCGACCTGGCAGTCGTACCCCGCCTCGGCGGCCAAACGCGCAAGAACCCAACCGTCTCCGCCATTGTTACCGGTGCCGCATAAGACGAGAATGCGTTGCGCTGGGGGCCACTGACTGGCCAGCACGTGAAGAGCGGCCTCCCCTGCCTTGCACATGAGATCAAATTCCGAAATGCCTAGCGCTTTATGGGTCTGCTGGTCGACGTTGCGCATCGTAGCCGCCCGATAAAACGGCTGCGCCTCATTGAAGTACTTTGCGCTCACTAGAGTGACAGATCTTTAGAACAACACAGCGAGACTCTGAGAAAGGAGTCTCGCACTGTCATCTCAGACAGGCTCTTTGGACAATGACAATATCGCCTGAGCGGCAGCTAGCGGGGTTTGCTGTGCGGTCCGCACCGCTTCTTCCAGCGCGGGCATGGATGCCTTCACTTTTGGATGGCGGGCCAGATTATCGCGCAATAACTCGTCAATCAGCTGACGCATCCAAGCCAGATTCTGGGTGGCCCGTGCCGAGTCGATTGCGCCTTGGGAGCGAGCGGCCTCGGCATACTCTCTTATCGTCTCCCACACCGCTTCAATGCCCTCCCCGTGAAGCGCTGAGCAGGTCATCACCTGAGGCTCCCAGAAACCCTCGTGACTCAGTAGAGACATCGCGCCGCTATAATGTTGTTGAGTCGTCCGCGCCAGCGCCTCGCTAGCGCCATCCGCTTTGTTGACGACGATGGCATCAGCTAACTCGAGAATGCCTTTTTTGATGCCCTGAAGTTCATCTCCGCCACCTGGCAGCATCAGCAACAAAAAGAAATCGACCATCCCCGCGACCTGATGCTCGGACTGACCGACACCGACGGTCTCAACTAGAATCACGTCGTAACCCGCCGCCTCGCAAAGCAACAGTGACTCGCGGGTCTTGAATGCGACGCCGCCCAGTGCGCCGCCGGCAGGGGAAGGCCGGATATAGGCGCCCTCTTCCCGAGACAGCATCTCCATGCGGGTTTTATCACCCAGAATCGAGCCTCCAGCAACGGGAGAGCTGGGATCAACCGCCAACACCGCTAGTTGGTGACCCTGATTAATGACGTGTTGACCAAAGGTCTCTATAAAGGTGGATTTACCGACTCCGGGCACACCCGTTACGCCGACACGAATGCTCTTCCCGGTGTGAGGCAAGAGGTTTTGGAGGAGCAGTTGAGCGGCTTCTCTGTCATCGTCGCGCTGACTCTCAACCAAAGTGATGGCTTTCGCCAGCGCACGGCGATCCCCTGCGAGAATCGCCTCAGCTGTTGGCGTTGATGGCATCGAGGACCTTGCGAGCGGCCTCTGGGATCGGCGTGCCTGGCCCAAAAATGAGCGCCACGCCTTTCTCTTCAAGGAACCCATAATCCTGCTGCGGGATTACACCACCCGCTATCACGATCACGTCATCGGCTCCCTGTTCTTGCAGTGCCGCAATGAGCTGAGGCACCAGTGTTTTGTGGCCTGCTGCAAGACTCGAAGCGCCGACAACATGCACATCATTCTCAATGGCCTGTCTGGCAACCTCTTCGGGCGTTGAAAACATAGGCGACAAGTCCACATCGAAACCGACATCTGCGAATGCAGTGGCGACTACCTTGGCGCCGCGGTCGTGACCATCCTGACCCATCTTGGCGACCAGCATGCGAGGCCTGCGGCCGTGCTGCTCCACAAAAGACTCAATGTCCATGGAGATGCCCTCCCAGTTGGCATCTTTCGCATAGGCGGCACCATACACCCCCGATACGGTTTGCGCATTGGCCACGAAGCGCCCATAGACCTTCTCCAGCGCATCGGAGATCTCACCGACCGTTGCTCGGCAGCGCATGGCCTCAACGGCCAGCCCCAGCAAATTTCCCTCACCTGACTCTGCGGCCTGCGTTAGCGCGTTCAATGCTGCTTCGACCGAGGCATCATCTCGCGCCGCGCGAATGCTGGCCAGCCGAGCCAGCTGCGAGCCCCGAACCTGCTCGTTGTCGATCTCGAGAATGTCCACCGCATCCTGCTCGTCGATCTGAAATTTGTTCACTCCAACTATAACGTCCTCTCCACGATCGATACGCGCCTGCTTTTTCGCTGCAGCCTCCTCGATTCGCAGTTTCGGAATACCGCTTTCAATGGCCTTGGCCATACCGCCCAGTTCGTCGATCTCTGCGATCAGCTCGCGGGCCTTGGCGGCCATATCATTGGTGAGGGTCTCCATCATGAAAGAGCCGCCCCAGGGATCAACCACCTGTCCGATGCCTGTTTCTTCTTGCAGGATCAACTGGGTGTTCCGGGCGATTCTCGCGGCAAAGTCAGAGGGCAGCGCGATTGCCTCGTCGAGGGCGTTGGTATGCAGTGACTGGGTGCCGCCAAATACGGCCGCCATAGCCTCAATAGTAGTCCGCACAATGTTGTTGTACGGGTCCTGCTCCGTTAACGACCAGCCCGAGGTTTGGCAATGGGTGCGCAACATGCCACTTTTAGGGTTGCTCGGCCCAAAGGCATCGACAATCTCTGCCCATAACAACCTTGCCGCCCGCATCTTGGCTATTTCCATGTAGAAATTCATGCCGATGCCCCAGAAAAAACTCAAGCGGGGCGCAAAATCATCAATCTTGAGCCCTGCGGCAATCGCGGTCTGAATGTACTCCTTGCCATCAGCTAGGGTATAGGCGAGCTCCAACGCTGCGTTCGCCCCGGCCTCCTGCATGTGGTACCCCGAGATCGAGATGGTATTGAACTTCGGTAAATTAGCCGAGCAGTAGGCGATGATGTCACCAATGATGCGCATACTGGGCACCGGCGGATAGATGTAGGTGTTGCGGACCATGAACTCTTTCAGGATATCGTTCTGGATCGTCCCGGAGAGCGCTGACTGATCAACCCCCTGCTCCTCTGCAGCCACGATGTATCCCGCCAAAACCGGCAAAACCGCCCCGTTCATCGTCATCGACACCGAGACCTGATCAAGCGGTATGCCATCGAAGAGGATTTTCATGTCCTCTACAGAATCAACGGCCACGCCAGCCTTGCCGACGTCGCCTGAAACTCGAGGATGATCGGAGTCATAACCGCGGTGCGTAGCGAGGTCGAACGCCACCGAGATGCCCTGCCCGCCTGCGGACAGTGATTTCCGATAGAAAGCGTTAGAGGCCTCCGCCGTTGAGAAGCCCGCGTATTGGCGAATCGTCCAGCGTCGCCCGGCATACATGGTCGCCTGGGGCCCCCTGATGTAGGGCGCCATACCCGGCATGGTATTCGTGTAAGGCAGTGACTCGAGGTCTTCAGCGGTGTAAAGAGTCTTGAGCGGGATGCCCTCCGGGGTATGCCACGTGAAGTCGTCTGGCTTTAAACCTTTGCTTTGTTTTTCTACCAGCGCTCCCCACGCGGATAGGTTAGCGGCATCCGGATCATAAACGCTCATCAGTGCGACTCCGCCGGCTGTGACAGCTCAATCAACACGCCGTCACAACTCTTGGGATGGATGAAAATAACCCGGGACCCATGCGCGCCGGGGGTCGGCGCATCGCTGGTGAAACGATATCCCTTAGCGCGTAGCCGCTCGACATCGGCATCAATATCATCGGTCCGGAAGCAAAGGTGATGAAGCCCGCCGCCACGTTTCTCAAGATAGGTTGCAATGGGTCCGGCTCCGTCCAACGGATATACCAGCTCTATATGCGTCTCGGGTACGCTGAAGAAAGCAGTCGTGGTCTGCGCCGCCTCCACCACTTCGTTGCCGTCATGCTGGAGTCCAAAATCCTCGAGGAATCGCTTTATGGCGCCCTCAAGATCGGGTACAGCAATCGCGATATGGTCCAATGCAGTAATCATTAAACAACCTGCCTCTCAAAGAATCATGTGGCGCGCTAGATGAAAAGCTTGACGAGCTCAGTGGTGTGTTCGCGTCGAAGCGCGGACATGTCGCTATCCGACAGCACCTCGACCCTTTCGTCGGGCGTCACCTTAAACAGCGGCTGGCCTTTCGAGATGATCACGCCATCATCTTCTATTAGCACATCATCGACAGTGCAGGAGAATGGCGCCAAAACTTTATTGAACATTTTCATCACTTCAACAATATACAGCGGCTCCCCCGCCTCAATATGCTGACCAGCCTCAATATAGAGCGGCGCCTCGGGTGCCTCGCGCCCATAGAACATCCCCCCGCTCTCCGCGACAATCTCGTCAGACTTTGCAACCGGTGGTGGCGCGAGTGCCTTAGACATCGCTTTCTGATGCTCCTCATCCAATAAGCGATCAGGCAGGTTGATAGTCATGTCGGAATTGATATCCAGATCATAAAAGCCGGTGAATCGCGCCATCGCCGGCAACAACTCCAGAATCTCAGCGCCGGCTTGATAGCCGCGATGGGCCGCCTGTATAGCAGACCACGCTGAAACATCTACGGCATCAGGTGCTGATCCCGCTAACAACTTGTTGATAGCGGTCCAGTCGTTGGTGTCGAATCGCTTGCTGAGTTCGGAGTAAAAGTCCTCCGCGTCTGAGAGGATGGCGTGGTCGTGGTCCCAAATCATATTGGCGGCCGGCAACGCGTCATTCCAATCCAGCCTCAGAAAGTGGTAAGTGTCGGCTAACACCTCGATGGGATTCTCTGCCCAAAAGAAATGACCGTCTTCGAATCGAAACGCGTCCTGATTAAGGCTCAACCAGCCGGATAATAGATGCGGTGAGGCCATTAGCTGTTTAATCGGCCGGAGGAACAAGCTCTCTTTGGCGGAGAGCACTTTTTGCAGTGCGCCCTGATCCGAATCTGACGCCTGCACTCTCGCTACACACAGCTGCTGCCAGGCCACGTCAACATCGACACGCCCTGCTTCCTGAGCCAGCTCACCCACTGCCGTGAGATAGGGCACGATAAATTGGGTGGTGGGACGTGCATTCACCGTACGGCCGAGAAACCAGTACACCAGCCCGTAATGGAAAGCGAGGTTGGTTGCCAGATCCTTACCCCGCAACCGACTGGCCCTCAGGACCTCTGCCATATGCTCATAAGCCGACTCGCGGCTGTCGCCCACAGTCAGCAACAGCGCGATATTGGAGTCGTAGGCACCCGCCAGCGTGTATTCCATGAACACATCAGTATCAGGGTTATGAAGACTGATGCCCTGATCATCGCGGATCTCGCCCTCAATAGGATCAGACCAGAATTCAACAAGACCCCCGGCGCTAGGTTGTAGCGCATCGTTTGTAGCGTTGAGCCGTGCCTCGAGAGAATCCGGCAATCGTGCGATGCGCTCGGGCTTTGGCAACTTCTCGCCATGCGCCGCCAGCAGCACCATGGCCTCAACCAGTGACTCGACCACGAAGGCGTCATCGGCATCATCGGGATTCACAAAACGCATGGCGTAGCAGAGCTCAGAGACGCGATGCTCCACCTGAATCCGGGTGTTCATCTCCATAAAAAAATGCTGATCACGATCGACAATACACTCAAAGGTGGACACAGAATCGAGCCCTACGGCCTCTCCGAAGAGAGCCGCCTCGGCTTCCATCGCGTCGAGTGTCCTGACGTCTTGCGCGAGCACAGCGGCCTCATCCGCTGCACCAGCCTGCGCAGCGCGCGCCTCAGCCGCCTGCAGAGATTCCCGGGTAACCGATACCTCCAGCAGCTTTTGTTCATGCATCTGTAGGGAGCAATCCCTGCCACCCAGAGTAATGCACCAGTCGCCATTACCAATGACCTGAATCTCCTGGTGCCGGGTTGTTTCAATATTGAGCTCAACAAGCACGTTCTTGTTGTCGCCAACGCCCGTTGCTTTCACCTCGTTCAGAATCTCCCGAACCAGTTCGGGAGTGCGAGCGGCCTGCCCCAGCGGCACTATGCGCTGACCTTTGCCGCCGCCACCGCCGATGGCTTTCAAGCGCACCCGATTCTGCGGATACTGCTCGCTCATTTTTAGCACCGCCTCGGTCAGCGTCTCGCCCAGCTCTTCGATGGTGTAGAGGTCAACGCCCTTACGATAGCTGGCGGTGAGCACAGCCTCAGCCAGTGCCTCCAGATCACCCTTCGGCGTCTCGCCCTCCAGTTGAAGATCGTGTTCCGAGACAAGCGCCGTCAAAGCGGTTTGATCGGGATGTTTTTTGAGCAGCGTTAAGGTCGTGCCGTTATCAATGCCGGGGGTGACCGAGACGCCAGCCTTCAGCGCTGTGCGCTTCGCCTCATCTTTGAGGCCCGCCTGTCGCACTGTGCGAGAGCATGGCCCAATAAAATTCAAGCCCGCCCGCTCCATTGACGCCACCATTTGCTCGTCCTCGGCCATAAAGCCGTAACCGGCAAAAATCGCGTTGTAGCCGTTGGCATGAGCAATTGAGATGATATCGGCGATCCGCTGCTCTCTCTCTTCCTTGGTCGCGCCGCTGTAATCGGGCACACGGTGAACACGGCTCGGATCCGTGAGCACCCTGAGCTCGGGCGCCAGTGCACCCCTGTAAACAATGGAGTCTTTTTCAGACAG